>JBGPEV010000336.1:0-4479 GCA_041482995.1 bacterium
GCTACGCCTGGGGCGGCGCCGTGCAGAACAACGGCTTTCTGAAGAACCCCGCCCCCGGCGATCCCCCGGCGCGCACGGTGAACATGGTGAAGCTGGGGGCAGCGCTCACGGAACTGCGCGATCCGCCGGTGCTGGCGCTGTACGTCTACAATTCCAACCCCGCCGCCATCGCGCCCCACCAGGCCAAGGTGCACGCGGGACTGGCCCGTCCGGAGCTGTTCGTCGCGGTGCACGAGCAGGCGCTCACGGACACGACGGACTTCGCGGACATCGTGCTGCCCGCCACCACGTTCATGGAGCACGTGGACCTGATCGGCAGCTACGGCCACAACTATGTGCAAGTCTCTCGCCCGGCCATCCCGCCGGTGGGCGAGGCGCGCAGCAATCTGGCCGTGTTCCAGGCGTTGGCCCAGCGCATGGGCTTCACGGAGCCGGTCTTCTCCATGGGCTTCGACGAGATCGTGCGCAACCTGTTCAAGCCCGGCGTGGCGGCGCGGGACGGCTTCGACATGGACGCGCTGCTGGCCGGGCAGCCCGTGAAGTTCCGGCAAGACCCTGCGCCCTGGCAGAGCGGGCTCAAGACCCCCAGCGGCAAGTTCGAGTTCCACTCCGCCCTCATGGCCGCCAAGGGCCAGCCGCCCGTGCCCGCCCACGTGCCCTCGGCGGAGGGCCACCTGGACAACGCGCTGCGGCGCCGCTACCCGCTGCAACTGCTCACGCCGCCCTCCCAGCACTTCCTCAACAGCAGCTTTGGCGACGCCGAGACCTCCGTGAGACTGGAGGCCACCCCGCGCCTGAAGGTGCATCCCACCGATGCCCACCCACGCGGCTTGGCCGACGGCGTCTTCTGCCGCGCCTTCAATGACCGGGGCGAGTGCTTCCTCACGGTCGAGGTGACCACCGACGTGCAGCCGGGCGTGGTGGTGGCCGAGTCGGTCTGGTGGCCCAAGCGCATGCGCGACCGCAAAGGCATCAACCAGCTCACCAGCGCCGAATTCACCGATCTGGGCGACTGCGCCCAGTTGCACAACGCGCTGGTGGAGGTGGAAGGGGCCGCGCCGCCATCCCAAACCCCCGGAAGCTCCACAGCGGACGGGTAGGGGCGGGCCTCCGTGCCCGCCCAAGCGAAAGGGCAGCAGCGGGCCGCGTTGCCCCCCAATCGTGGGTAGCAGCGGGCCTCCCGGCCCGCCGCCGGATCGAATGACGCGGGTAGGGGCGGGCCTCTGTGCCCGCCCCAAATGTCGCGAATCGAGAGTGTTAGAGCGTAGCCTTGGATGATCCGTTCCCAACTTCGCATCTACCAGCGTCGGCTTCCCCATTGGCGGGCAGAAGGCGCCACGTACTTCGTCACCTTGCGGGTTGGACGAACAGCGCATGACCTGGAACCAAACAAACGTGAAATCGTCGCGGAAGCCATTCCTCGTTTTGACGGTGAGAAATTCAGGCTCCATGCGTTTGTCGTGATGAACGACCATGCCCACGTCCTGGCGTCGCCCATCGCGCCGAACGAGATCGAAAATCTTGTTCAAGGTTGGAAGTCGTATACAACAAGTGCGTTGTGGCGCGGAGGGCGCAAGGGCAAGATAAGGCAACGCGAATACTTCGATCGGATCATCCGCTCCGAAACCGACTACTTGGAGAAGATGAACTACATTCTAGGCAATCCCTGGAAACGCTGGCCTGAATTGGAGGAGTACCCATGGGTGTGGAGCGAATCCATGGGTGAGCCCTCGGGAGGCGGGCACGGAGGAGGCGGGCACGGAGGCCCGCCTCTACCCGATGAGCGATAGCCTGTGCCGTTCTGCATCAACACCTGGCCTGCATACAAGGGAGCCTTTTCATGTTCATCGGCCACTACGCCGTCGGATTCGCCACGAAGGTCGCTGCGCCGCGGGCCAGCCTGGGGACGCATTTTGCCGCGGTGCAACTGCTCGACCTGATCTGGCCGCCCCTGGTGCTGCTGGGGGTGGAGCAGGTGCGCATCGCGCCGGGGGACACGGCATTCACGCCCCTGGAGTTCCTGCACTACCCGTGGTCCCACAGCCTGCTGATGGCCGCGCTGTGGGCGCTGGGATTCGCGGGCGTCTACTATTGGCGGCGGCGGGACGCGGCCACGGCGGCGTGGCTGGGCGCGGCGGTGTTCAGCCACTGGGTGCTGGACTGGGTGAGCCACCGCCCCGACCTGCCCCTCGCTCCAGGCATGGCGGGGCGTTACGGTCTGGGCCTGTGGAACTCGGTCGCCGCCACGATCCTGGTGGAGGTGATTGCCTTGGGAGCGGCCGCCTATTGGTACCATCGCAGCGCGCGCCCGCTCGACAGCAAGGGCGACTATGGCCTGCGCGGGCTGGTGGCCCTGTTGCTCCTCATCTATGCCGCGAACACACAGAGCGTGCCGCCCAACGTCACCACGGTCGCGATTGGCGGGCTGGGATTGGGGCTGTTCGTCTGGGCGGGCTGGTGGGTGGACCGGCACCGGGCGGCGAGGGCATAGAAAAAGAGGGAGCGGTGGCCCGCTCCCCTCAACGGCCTATTGCTCGATCATCACCATGAAGATCCAGTCGCTCGGTGTTGCGACGGCGAGGTCATTGTCATTGTCACATTGCGTCATCAGCACCAGCACGATCTTGCTATTCACCGTTGTCGCCATCACACGGGCGGCCAAGTTCGCCATCGCCCCTTGGTCGAACGTGGCATTGTCAAACATCCCGGCGGGTGGACTCGTTCCGGATACCGCAAGATGGACCGCACCCATGTCGCTGGATGGGTAGCCTTCCACCGCATCCGGATTGATCACGGGCTGGCCTTCCAATGTGGTTCCCGTGCCGCGCGCCTGGAACAGGAGCGTATACATGCTAGCTACTGCCGGGTTTCCGGGCACTTGGCCGAACCCCAGGTAGGTCCGGCCGACGGCAACCATATCGCTGCTGGCGACGGCGGTCTCCGGAACCAGGATGTAGCCCACCGAACCCTTATTGGGGCCGAAGTCCAACGGACCGATGCCGCTGGCGGTGAGATGAATCTTGTCTTCGGTTGTGGAGTTCAGACCATCCCCGCCTGTGAAGACAAGACCTGCGCTGGAGATCACCGGATCGCCGCCGTACGGGTTGCCAATGCTCGTCCCCATCCCGCTGAAATCCAGGCCGCCGCCAGCGTTTGCGGACACCGTCAGCGCCCCAAAGGCCACGTCCGAAAGTTGGTTGAACGGCCCTTCGCCCACCCGCACGAAGTTGAAGCGCTGTCCTACAGTCGGCGCCGCCCCGTGCATGTCAAACCCGACTTGGATGCGCTCGTAGCCGCCCGGATGGTCTGGAATCCCATCGTCGGAAGTCACCAGGAACAGGAAGCCGGTCGGTATCTCGACGGCATACAACGCGGTCGGCGGCGGTCCCGTCATCGTGTTGCCGGTGGGAACGAGCCGCAGGAAGCCGCTGGCCGTGTGAACGACGTCGCCCCAGAGCGAGGTGCCGCCGGCCCGTTCCGTGGCGATCCACTGAGCGGTGCTCAGCGTGACATCCAGTTCCATGGTGCCATCGCTGTTCTCGACGGGCATGTAGTAGGTGTTGCCGGTGAGCGTGGGAGGCGTGGTGGAGTCGCCCGACCCGCCCCCGCCGCCGCCCCCTTCGCCGCTGGATGCACAGCCCGCGAGGGTGACCGCGCCGGCAATGAGGAGCGCTGCAAACGCGCCAAAATGGTTGCGTAACATGGCTGGCCCTCCTTGCCGAAGGGCTGCGGGGGGCGCCAACGGCACGAGCCCGCGCCCGAATTCCCTTTGACCGAGCATGCCCTCACGCCCGGAACCGCCCGGTTCATGTCCCGGGTTCCTAGGTCTAGCCTAGAGGCTAATTGCCGCCCGCAGGCGGATCGGCGCATGGCCGCCCTGGGCCTGCCGCGCTATACTGAAAGAATCGTTGCCCCGGCCGGACTGGGGCGCGCGCCCTTTTAGAGCGTCTAACAAAACCGCTGAAACACCCTTCGCTGCGCTCGAGGGCAGGCGCCGACCACGAAGACCACAAAGAGATTTTTCTCCTCGTGGCAGCAGCTCTGGGAAAGTTGAACCAGCGCCCCAGAACGCTCTATCGGCTCAAATCGCTCAATGCGTCGGCGAGAACAATTTGCAGTTCTTTGTGTCCCTCGTGTTCCGGAGCCTGCCCTTGAGCGCAGCGAAGGGTGGTCTTTGTGTTGAGGTAGTTCGCAGTTTTGTTGCGCGCCCTTTTAGTGTCGCAATTACATCCTGCGCCGGCCGCGGCGGGGCACCCGCGCCAAATTGCCGGCTGGAGTGCGCTGTGTTAGCCTGACCCGTTGTCGACCCCCCAATGCAAAGCGGCCCAGGAAGGGCCGCCGCGGCGCACCGCAGGACCGCCCGGGAGCGGACGCGGAATGCGATGAGCGCGCCGTCGATTTAATGCCGCAGGAGCTTGATGGATCCGAAGGAACCGAAGGAGCCGACCGAACCCCGCCACCCCAGCGTCACCCCGGTCC
>JBGPEV010000337.1:0-4463 GCA_041482995.1 bacterium
AGCCGGATGAGGTTTGCGGACGGGCGATGCGCCGCTAAAGTTACGAGTCGCTCCCTCACGCCGCAACTCCTGACCAAGCGCTGCCCGGAGAATTCTCCAACATTCATGCCAATGCGGCATAATCCGGACTTTGTGGACGCCCTGCATCAAGGCCAGCCGCGCTTTACATCCTGGGCGCCAGCGGAGAGGATAGGCCCCGTCTCGTGCCCCGCCGGATGCTGGGGTGGGCACGCCTGTGTTCGCGCGCGGGAGCGGCAGGCCCGCGTCCGGCACCCACTTCCGCCGCCGCGGCCGCCCCCCGATGACCGATCGCGAGCTTTCCCCCTACATCTATCTGGGCATCGCCTTCCACGCGACCCTGGTAACCGCCAACGTGGTGGCGGTGAAGATCATCGGCGTGGGCGGCCTGTTCGTGCCCGCCGGCGTGCTGGCCTACTCCATCACGTTCCCGCTGGCGGACGTGATCACGGAAGTGTGGGGCCGCCGCAAGGCGCGGGTGGTGATCAATGCCGGGATCGTCACCCAGACGCTGGTGTGGGTGCTCGTGTGGGTGGCGATCGAACTGCCGCCCGCCCCCTTCTGGGAGCAGCAGGCCGCCTATGCCGCCGTGCTGGGCCAGAGCAACCGCATCATCGCGGGCAGCCTCGTCGCCTACTACGCCAGCCAGCACGTGGACGTGTGGATCTTCGCGCTGCTGCGCGGCGCCCTGCACGGCCGCCGGCTGTGGCTGCGCAACAACGTGTCCACCATCGCCGCGCAGACCCTGGACACCGTGCTGTTCATCGGCATTGCCTTCTACGGCAAGCCCGGCTATCCCATCGGCAGCATGATCCTCACGCAACTGCTCGTGAAATACGCCATCGCGCTGGCGGATACGCCGTTCGTCTATCTGCTCGTGTACGCCGTGCGCCGCTATGCGGGAGTGAAACCCACGGCGGCCCCCGCGGCCGGCTAGGCTCTGTTTTAGATTACCAAGCGGGGCCAAATGACCAATAGATGCTTGCGGGGGAACAAGTCCCCGCGCACCACCCGAATCGCACCACATGGCTGGCGCACCTGCCTCGGCGCACGTAATCAGGGTGCAGGGCGCCCTGCTCCCTGCGGGGGTCTGGGGCGAAGCGCCCAGAAATCGGCGGCTATTTGGCATTTGAGGCGTTTTCAAACAGAACCTAGCCCATCCACATCCGGTTCGCTCCGTCCCGGGAGCGTCCGGCCGCCCTCAAGACCGCCCCGACGCCTCGCGCCCGGGCCAACCCCAGCCGAGGCACCCCCTTGAAGATCGTCGACGTGATCGCCCATCACCTGGCCATTCCCGCCAAGAAGTCCGGGCCGGAAGTGCCGTTTATCTGGAGCCGCCTGAGCCAAGTCATCGTCGAGCTCAAGACCGCCGACGGGCTGACCGGCTGGGGCGAGTGCTTCGGCTATGGCGTGCCCCACGCGGTGGCGGCCACCGTGACCCACACGCTCAAGCCCCTGCTGATGGGGGAGGACGCGCGCGCCATCCGGCCGCTGATGAGGAAGCTGTTCCAGAAGACGCACCTGTTCGGGCGCTATGGCATCTCCACCTTCGCCATCAGCGGCGTGGACATTGCCCTGTGGGACCTGGCGGGCAAGCGCGCGGGCCAGCCGCTCTACCAGTTGCTGGGGGGCGCGGCCAGCACGCGGGTGCCCGCCTACGCCAGCCTGGTGCGCTACCCGGAGCAGGACGACCGGATTGCGGCCCATGCCAAGCAGGCGATGAAGGAGGGCTACACGATGATCAAGCTGCACCAGATCACGCCGGAAAGCGTGGCCATCGGGCGGGACGCCATCGGGCACGACGTGCCGCTGACGGTGGACATCAACTGCGAGTGGACGACCCAGCAGGCCGCGCAGATGGCGATGGCGATGGACGAGCAGGAGCTCCACTGGCTGGAAGAGCCGGTCTGGCCGCCGGAGGATTTCGCCGGCCTGGCCGAGGTGCAGAACAGCACGGGCGTCCCGCTCGCCAGCGGTGAGAACGCCTGCACGGCCCAGCAGTTCCAGGCCATGATCGACGCCGGCGCGGCCACGTTCGTACAGCCCAGCGTGATCAAGGTGGGCGGCGTGAGCGAGTTCCTCAAGGTGGCGACGCTGGTGGAGGCGGCCAACCTGGAACTGGCGCCGCACTCGCCCTACTTCGGCCCCGGCTTCGTGGCCTCCCTGCACCTGATCGCCCATACGGGCCGCGCCCAATGGATCGAGAAGATCTACTTCGACCTGGAGAGTCCCCTGTTCACCCAGCCCCTGCGCCTGGAGAAGGGCAGCTACACCCTGCCCGAAGGCCCGGGGCTCGGGGCGGAGATGGACCCCCACGTGCTGAAGGAATTCCGGGTGAAGGAGTGACGGACACCCCTAATCCGCGGCCAACGCGGGCGGGGCCAGGGCTTCCGCCGGGGCTAGGCCGAATTCGGCGTAGAGCGCCAGGTGGTCGGAGAGGCGCCGGGCGGGCCGGTCCCGCAGGCGCCGGCACTGCAACGCCTCCAGACCGCGGAAGTAGATGCGGTCCAGCGGGAGCGCGGGCAGCCAGGCCGGGAAGGTGCGGGCGTGCCGGCCCTTCAGGCGCTGGAAGACCTCCACCAGTTCCGACTCCGGTCCCAGGTCATCGGTCATCTGCCCCTGCCAATCGTTGAAGTCCCCCGCCACGATCAGCGGCTCGCCCTTGGGAATGTGGGTCTCGATGCGCTGCACCAGCGCATCGACCTGGCGGCGCCGGTGGTGGGGCACGAAATCGAAGTGGATGCAGACGGTATGGAGCGGCCGGCCGTCGGGTGGAATCCGCAGGACGCCGTGGAGGATACTGCGGCTGGCGCGCGCGTAGCGGCTGACGTTGATGTTCTCCCACGATTGGAACGGGTAGCGGCTGAGGATCGCGTTGCCGTGGTGGCCGTACTTGTAGATCGCGTTCTTGCCGTAGGCGTGGTGGGGCCAGAGCCGGTCCGCCAGATATTCGAACTGCGAGCCCTTGGGCCAGCCCTTGATGCGCGCCTCCCTGCGCACGTGCAGCCCCTGAATCTCCTGCAGGAACACGACGTCCGCCCGGGCCGATTCGAGCTTGGAGCGGATGTCGTGGAGGGCGAATCCCCAGTTGGCCGGTCCGAACCCCTTGTGGATGTTGTACGTGAGCACTTTGATGCGCGACGTCGTCATGGGTCTCCACCGGGTGCTCCTGCGCCGCCCCGGGCGGCCGCTCTGCAGCGAGGGGCCCCCCTCGTTCTCACTGTACCACACGCCCGGGGTTGCGCCTGCCCCGCGTCAGGTTCCGCCCTCCGATCCGGGGCGCTTGCCCCGCGGTGCGCGGTGTCGCGGTGTCGGTTTTCCACTGGGAGCGCCCCACGGCCGGGCCACCCGGCCCCGGTTCGCGGGCTCGATCTCTCTGGGGCACAACCGTCCTCCCCACCCAAAGCCAGGTCCACTGCAGCAGCCCGTTTGAACGAAATATAATCGAATTCGTTCAATGGGTTAACTTCTCCATAAATTTGTAATTTTCATTACGCTCATTTTTTCATATAGTTGGAATGACGGTGAGTTTGAATGAATGAAAGGAGTTTTTTTGTGCAGCAACGAAGGGGTGACAGACTTGGGTCAGATTCCAATCGTTGGGAATCAATGTCTATTTCGATGCACATGCCGCCGGGTCTAGAGGGCGCTTTCCGGCCAGGAAACGATCGGCGCCTGCGGCCGCGCATGCCCTATCGCGGCGAGATTCACTGGGGAGTCGAGGCGCTTGAGGCGGCCCAGGGCGTGGATCTTTCGCCCGGAGGGGTCGGGTTCATCTCCACCCTGCTCGAGCCGATGGGTGCCGAGGTGGAAGTCGCGTTCCTGGAGCGCAGCGTGGCCGTGCGGGGAATCGTGCGGAACCACCGGCCAGTCGAGGGCGGCCATCGGGTCGGCGTGCAGTTTCATGCCGAAGAGCGGGAAGTGGTGGAGGTGGTGCTGGGCTACAGCTAGGCGCGGTATTTGTGCCCGGCCCATGACCCCCCGCTCAGCGGTAGAAATCGGGACGCCGCGCCAGGTCCCGCGTGATGTTCTTGTGGTGCGCCTCGAGGGTGCCCCCGCCGATCTCCAGCAGCTTGGCCGCGCGCCACATGCGCTCCACCGTGTATTCCGCCACGTAGCCGTTGCCCCCCAGCACCTGCATCGCCCGGTCGGCCACCTCCTTGGCCATGGTCGCCGTGAACAGCTTGGCCGCGTCGGTCTCCATGCGCTGGCCCGGCTGGTCCAGCTTCAGGCGCCGCGCCAGGTCGTAGGTGAAGCAGCGCCCCACCATGAACTCCGCGTAGGACTCCGCGATGTGGCGCTGGATCTGGCCGAAGCGGTTGATGGGCTCCCCGAACGCCTTGCGCTCGCTCGCGTAGCGGTTCATCACGTCGATGCAGCGCCGCGCGATGCCGAGGGACATGCCCGCGATGGTGAGCCGCTCGATCTCCAGGTTGCGCATCATG
>JBGPEV010000338.1:0-4454 GCA_041482995.1 bacterium
ACCGTGCGCGCCGAATTGGAAAGCATCCTCGACATCGGCCCCACGCCTGCCGGTCACCGCCGCGTGGTCAACATTTTGGGCGGGACGGTGAGCGGCCCGCGCCTCACCGGCACCGTGCTGCGCGGCGGCGCCGATTGGCAAATCCTCCGTCCCGACGGCGCGCTGGACATCGAGGCGCGCTACACGGTGCGGGCCGACGACGGCGCCTTGGTGCAGGTCACCAGCACGGGCCTGCGCCATGGTCCGCCGGACGTGGTGGCCCGCGTCGTGCGCGGCGAGCCCATCGACCCCGGCCTGTACTACTTCCGCACGCTGATGCGCTTCGAGACGGCCGCCCCCCAGTACGACTGGCTGAACCGCATCCTCGCCATCGCCTACGGCGCGCGGCTGCCCAACGCCGTGGAACTGGAAGTGCACGCAGTACCGTAGCCCGGCACTGATCGTTCCCAGCGCCAGCGCGGCAGTGGGCACCGGCGGTGGCTGCGGTTCGTGCGCGGGCGCACAGCAATGCGCCCCTACACGGTCCGTGCCGTCGCGGCTGGCCGAGAACGTGGGTGTGTAGACATCATGGGGGCGGCTGTGTCTCCAGTAAGGTGCAACTGAGGTATCATCGCAGTTCACCGAACCAAGTGGGCCCCATAGCAGGGGCGGATCGCGATCCGCCCCTGCGTGACTGTCGCGCCGCCATCGACGGGCGCGCGGTGAGTGGGTGAGGGTGCGCGCGCTGATACGCGCCGGCCTCCCGCACAATGCGCCAGCAATCTGTGCCGGACGCTTGCGGGAGGCGCCAGAAACCCGCGCCGGACCCGCTCGGGGATGCTAAGGTGTGCTGTTGTCGCAAAGCAGCGGGGAAGGCGGGGAATCCGCGCCGGGCCAGGGCCGGCGGCGCATCGGAGAGCAGCATGGTTGCCAAGCCCAATGCCCATTTCGCCTGGGAAGATCCGTTTCATTTGGAAGCGCAGCTCACGGACGATGAGCGCATGGTGCGCGACACCGCGCGCGAGTATGCCCAGGGCAAGCTCTTGCCGCGGGTCATCGCGGCGTTCCGCGATGAGCAGAGCGACCCCGCCATCTTTCCGGAGATGGGCAAGCTTGGCCTGTTGGGCGCGACCCTCCACGGCTACGGCTGCTCCGGGGTGAGCTCCGTGGCCTATGGCCTGATCGCCCGCGAGGTGGAAGGCGTGGATTCGGGTTACCGCTCCATGATGAGCGTGCAATCCTCCCTGGTGATGCACCCCATCCACGCCTACGGCACGGAGGCGCAGCGCAAGCACTACCTGCCCAAGCTGGCCACGGGCGAGTGGATCGGCTGCTTCGGCCTGACCGAGCCCGACCACGGCTCCGACCCCGGCAGCATGGCGGCCCGGGCGCGCAAGGTCTCCGGCGGCTACGTGCTGGACGGCAGCAAGACCTGGATCAGCAATTCGCCCATCGCGGACGTGTTCATCGTCTGGGCCAAGACCGGCGACGGCGTGATCCGCGGCTTCGTGCTGGACAAGGGGCTGAAAGGACTCTCCGCGCCGAAAATCCACGGCAAGTTGAGCCTGCGCGCCTCCATCACGGGGGAGATCGTGCTGGACCGGGTGGAGGTGCCGGAGACGGCGCTGCTGCCCAACGTGGAGGGGCTGAAGGGGCCCTTCGGCTGTCTCAACAACGCGCGCTACGGCATCGCCTGGGGCGCCCTGGGCGCGGCGGAAACCTGCTGGCACGCGGCGCGGAGCTACACCCTGGAGCGCAAGCAGTTCGGCCGGCCGCTCGCCGCCAACCAGATCATCCAACTCAAGCTGGCCAACATGCAGTCGGAGATCGCCATCGGATTGCAGGCCTGCCTGCGCGTGGGGCGCCTGAAGGACGAGGGCCTGGCCACGCCGGAGATGGTCTCCCTCATCAAGCGCAACTCCTGCGGCAAGGCCCTGGAGATCGCCCGCATGGCGCGAGACATGCACGGGGCCAACGGCATCCACGAGGAATTCCACGTGATGCGCCACCTGATCAATCTGGAGACGGTGAACACTTACGAGGGCACGCACGATATCCACGCCCTGATCCTGGGCCGCGCCCAGACGGGCATCCAGGCCTTCATGGCGTGAGTCCGCCCCCTCGCGCCTGCGGCGCGGTCCCCTGTACCTTGTGGAGGGGGAGAACCGCCCGGTGAAAGGGCGCCATCGTGGCGAGAGATAGCCCCCCACAAGGCATGTCCTCGAGCGCAGCGAAGGATGGGGGGTTGGGGGGAAACGAAGCGCAGTCACACGAGAGATGAACGGGAATCCCATGCCCCACACCAGCACCGAGAACCTGAACGTCGCGGCCTTCGAGGACATGCCCTCGCCCCAGGAGTTGCACGGGCGCGTACCCCTGGGCGACGCCGCCGCCCGGACCGTCGCCGGGGCGCGCGCCACGCTGTGCCGCATCCTCAACCGGGAGGACCCGCGCCTGTTCGTGGTCGTCGGCCCCTGCTCGATCCACGATCCCGCGGCGGGCCTGGACTACGCCCGGCGCCTGCGCGCGCTGGCGGAGGAGGTGCGGGACGCCTTCTACCTCGTGATGCGGGTCTACTTCGAGAAGCCCCGCACGGTGTCCGGCTGGAAGGGCTTCATCAACGATCCGCGCATGGACGATACCTTCCGCATCGCCGAAGGGATGGAGCGGGCGCGCCGCTTCCTGGTGGAGGTGCTGGGGCTCGGCTTGGCGGCCGGCACGGAGGCGCTCGACCCCATCGCGCCCCAGTACCTGGGCGATTTGATCGCCTGGTACGCCATCGGCGCGCGCACCAGCGAGTCCCAGACCCACCGGGAGATGGCCAGCGGGCTCTCGGCGCCGGTGGGCTTCAAGAACGGCACGGACGGCGACGTGCAGACGGCCATCAACGGCATCGCCTCCGCCCTGCGCTCCCATGCCTTCCTCGGCATCAACCTGCAGGGCGGCGCGGCGGTCGTGCGCACGCGGGGCAACCGCTTCGGCCACGTCGTGTTGCGCGGCGGCCCCACCCCCAACTACGACACGGCCCACGTGGCCCTCGCCGAGCAGGCCCTGGCCAAGGCGCGCCTGCCCGCCAACATCGTGGTGGACTGCTCCCACGCCAATTCCTTCAAGAAGCCCGAGTTGCAGCCGCTCGTGTTCAAGGACTGCGTGCACCAGATTCGCGAGGGCAACACGTCCATCGTGGGCATGATGCTGGAGAGCAACCTCGTGGCGGGCAATCAGCCCATCCCGGCGGACCGCTCGAAGCTCATCTATGGCTGCTCGGTCACCGACGCGTGCATCGATTGGGAGTCCACCGCCGCGCTGTTGCGCGAGACCGCCGCGCTGATCCGCCCGGCCCTGGCGGCGCGGCTGGGCGGCACCCAGGGCCAGTCGCGGCAGGCCGGCGCCTCGGCGGACTAGGCGGGGATGGTTGGGTGGCAGCGGGGCCCGCGGGACTGCTGCTGCGCACGATTCAGAAGGGCAACGCGGTGCGGCCCGGTGCGCTTAGAACCGGGGCCCGCCGCCGCCAGGGAGGGCGCTGGAATGAGGCAACCGAGCCTACAAGATATTCGCGGCCAGTTCGGCCGTTGGGCGCGTGGCGCCCCCATCCCGTCCTTCCCCCCAACTGCCGGGAGAAGGGGCCCCCCGGGGCTTAATCGTGCCTACACGTCCCCCTCCCCCGCAGTTGGGGGAGGGGCTCAGGGGTGGGGCGCAGTTGGGGGAGGGGACAGGGGCGGGGCTACAGGATATTCGCCGCCAGTTCCGCCAAGGGCGAGCGCTCGCCGCGCAGGAGGGTGACGTGGCCGGCGATGGGCAGGCGCTTGAAGCGCTCAACGACGTGGCTCAGGCCGTTGGAGATCGAATCCACGTAGGGATTGTCGATTTGGTAGGGATCGCCCGTGAGCACGATCTTGGTGCCGACGCCCACCCGCGTGATGATGGTCTTGATCTCGTGGGGGGTGAGGTTCTGCGCCTCGTCCACGATCATGAACTGGTGGGGGATGCTGCGGCCGCGGATGTAGGTGAGCGGCTCGATGTTGATCAGCCCCTGCTCGATCAGCGCCTCGTAGCCCTTGATGCGCGAGTGCTTCGAGACGGGCGAGTCGATCAGGAACTCCAGGTTGTCGAAGATGGGCTGCATCCACGGCGCCAGCTTCTCCTCGGCGGTGCCGGGCAGGTAGCCGATGTCCCGGCCCATGGGAAAGATCGGGCGCGACACGAGCAGCTTGGTGTACGTGTTCTCGTCCACCATCATCTGCAGGCCCGCCGCCAGGGCCAGCAGCGTCTTGCCCGTGCCGGCCTTGCCCATCAGCGTGACGATGCTCACGTCGGGGTCCAGCAGGATCTCCAGCGCCAGGGTCTGCTGCGGGTTGCGCGGCTTGACGTCCCATACGCCGGACTGGAAGTCCGGAATCTGCCGGAACTCCGCCGCGCGGGGCAGGTAGCGGTAGACGAGGTAGTCGGCCGGATTGTCCTTGTGCTGCAGCACC
>JBGPEV010000339.1:0-4443 GCA_041482995.1 bacterium
CGGGGCTCAGAAGCTGAACGTGTAGCCGCCGTTGAGGGCCAGGTTACCCACGTGGTAGCTGCCGCGGGTGGTTCGGCCGCCGAAGCCCAGGGAGGTCACCTGGGCCAGCCAGCGCCCGATGCGCAACTCGAACAGGTTCACGGCCGCGGCGTCCAGCGCGGTGGGGGAATGCGCCAGGTGCTCGTTCACATCGGCGAAGCCGTCCCGCCGGTAGCGGAGTTTGCCGTCGAACTGGGTGACGGCCACGCCGTACCCCACACCCGCCCGCAGGTAGGCCGCCGACGAGGGGCTGAAGAGCGGGCCCATCCGCAGGAACAGCAGC
Organism: bacterium; assembly: GCA_041482995.1. Classification (GTDB taxonomy): domain Bacteria; phylum SAR324; class SAR324; order SAR324; family JACQKK01; genus JBGPEV01. The sequence continues at coordinate 323 of JBGPEV010000339.1, forward strand.
GGCGCCCCCAGCGCGTACACCCCCTGCACGCGAGATGCGCTCGCCGATCCGATCAACTGGCCGGTCTTCAGTTCGCGGTCGGCCTGAAAGGTCGCGACGTTCGCAATGACGTTCACGCCAAACGCGATGCCCCCCACGCCAAGGATTCCGCCGTCCGGATACACCTCGTGGGCGAACAGCTTCTCGGGCGAGTTGTAGGCGAGGAACGGAATCACCGTGCCGCGGTCGCTCAGCGCGGCGTATTCCTGCCCGGCATCTGGGAATTGGTCGTCACGCAGGTGGGTGAAGTTCCCCACGCCAAAACCCAAACCGAGCGTGAGGGACTGGCCGCGGAAGATCTCCTCGACAACGCGCCCCGCCTGTTCCGCGGCCGCGCGGGCGCGTTCCAGCGTGCCCTCCGCCCCCGGCACGTCCGGCGGCGGGGCCAGCGGCGCTTGGGCAGGGGGCACGGCCGGGGAGGGCGCCTGCGCCAGGGCGCTCCCCGGCGGAAGCAGCGCAAGCAGCGCCGCCGCCAGGAGTATCCCCATCCGCCCCTGCGCCGTCCGTCGGGTCATGAGCGCGTTCTCCAGTCCACGTCTCACAGGTTCCAGCGGTAGCCGAGGGCCAGGGAGAAGTCCTGGAACACGAACCGGTCGCGGCCCGTCGGCAGCGCAATCAAAGTGGAGCGCCGCGACAGCACCCAGTGCCGCCAGTGCAACTCCCAGAGGAAGATCGAGGCGGCATCCCACGCCATGCCGCCCCGCCGGTATTGCTGGCCGCGCAGGTTCACCTGGCTGTAGTAGCCGGCCTGCGCGCGCAGGGTCGCCGCGCCATAGCCCCAGCCGCCGCGGAAGTAGATGTCGCTATCCGCCCCGAACAGGGGTCCGCCGCGCAGGAACAGGAACGGCGCGACGAGCCAATAGTCACCGGTGAGCGGCCCCTGCTGGGAGAAGGTGGAATCGGCGTGAAAGGTGGCGGCCGCGCTGAGCAGGCTCACCCCGGCCACCGCCTGGCCCTCCACGTCCTTGAACGTCAGGAATTCCCAGGCCGGAGAAATGTATTGCAGCAAGGGTTGCGCATGGCCGCTGTCATTGGCCTGGTAGACCGTGCTGCCCACGTCGTGCACCGGCGTGGCGACCTCGTCGGGAAACGCGCGGAAGAACACGGTGCTCCACTGCAGCGCCACGGTCAGCTCGTGCCCGCTGAAGGGATCCGCCGCCGGGGCACGGGGCGGGGCGGGGGGCACGGCCGGGGCCTGACCGTGCGCGGAGCGGGGCGCCCCTCCGGCCAGGGCGGCCAGCACGCACACGCCCCACAGCAGAAACGCAACCCGACGGCCCATTCCGTTCCTCCGCGCCTTCCGTCCGGCGGGGTCATCTCCCCACGCGGACCCCGCATCCCTACTCCCGTCCATCCGACCCTGCAAACAGGTGGCACGGCGCCATCGCCCTCAGCAAGCGCGAGGGGTGAAGCCGCCCGGCATCGGGAACAGCAATCGAGCGCGCATCTGGGGTCTGACCCGTGGGTGCCCCGATTTCTATTGACATTTGTTTACGTTCTGCTAGAGTAACAATCGGGGGGTAGATCGGCCCGCCCGACATTGGGGCAGGCTGCCCAGGTTTCCGCCGCCTGCCTCATCGCCCTTGTGAGCTTGGACTTCAACCTTGGAAGAATGGAGTGCGCCGCGAAGATCGGAATCTCGGCAAGAGCGGATCGATGATCGTAGCCGGATGCAATCCGGCTAGGTTTGACGCGAAACTGATTGAATAGACAGGAATTATAGAAATAATTGCAAACCGCCGGGTTCAGTCGGTGCGCATTCCATGGGGCCGAGCCGTCGCCGCTCACAGGAACGGCGGTAGAGGCGGGAAGATTGGAAAGGTCAGGATGGGCGCATGGCAGCCGAACCCCATGATTCCAAGTCCTATTGGCAGAAAATGCGGATCGTGGGGAAACCCCCGGCGAGTCCACGCGATCCGCCCTTGGCCCTGGCAAGACAGCCTCTGCATCGGCGATTGTCAGGACGGACGATGCGGCGCAGAAGGGCCTGGTTCCACGTCCGATCGGGCGAAAAGCGCGAACGGTGGGAAAAGGATCTGCAAGGGAGCCCCCCCGGTTGGCCGGTCTTGCCCGATCCCGGGGCTTCACGGAAGATCGTCCCTTGCCGGATCGCAACCCCGTGCCGATGACCGGCGCCATGGACCTGAAACTTTTCAACACGCTCACGCGCGGCAAGGAACTTTTCGCGCCGTTGCACCCGCCGGACGTGGGCATCTACACCTGCGGTCCGACGGTGTACCACTCCGCGCACGTCGGCAACCTGCGCAGCTACGTGTTCCCCGACGTGCTGAAGAAGCCGCTCCGCCTGCTGGGCTTCCGGGTCACCCACGTGATCAACATCACGGACGTGGGGCACCTGACCAGCGACGCGGATACGGGGGAGGACAAGATGGAGCGCGCCGCCCGCAGCGAGGGCCGCTCGGCCTGGGACATCGCCAAAGCCTACGAGGCCGAGTTCCGGCGTGATTTGGCGCGCTTGGGTCACTTCCGACGTGGCCTGGTTCGAGGATCGTCAGGCCTGGCCGGGACTGCAGAGCGTTGCCGCCGTGGAATGCGAACGCACCGCCAATGGCAAAACGTCGGCCGAGCGGCGCTACTTCATCAGCAGCCTGGACGGCAGCGATGCAAAGGTCGTCGCCCGTGCTGTCCGCAATCATTGGGGCATCGAAAACAGTTTGCACTGGTCACTCGACATGGCCTTCAATGAGGATCAGTCCCGTATGCGCCGGGGCCATAGTGCGGAGAACTTCTCCCAGCTACGCCGCATGGCCCTCAATTTGCTCACCCACGAGAAAACCGAAAAGCTCGGGATCAAAAACAAACGGCTCATGGCAGCCTGGGACCATGACTACCTGCTTAAGCTCCTAACGCTCCGACTTTGAACACGCCCTGCATTGGACAAGGCTGAGAGTTGACGGCGCGGGACAATCCCCCCTAAGATATCAGGTTGACCCGCCCTGCCGGCCTCCGGCCCAGGGCATGGCAGATGCCCCGCCACCGCAGCGCAGCCTGGGGGCACGCCCGAAGCAGACATGGACGTTAACGAATGATCATCGACCTCCGTAAGTTCGCCGGAACCTGGGCCGCCCGCCTGCTGTTGGGCCTCATTGTGGTCACCTTTGTCGTCACGTTTGGCTATGGGACGTTCACCGCCAGCAAGGAAGTGGTGGCCAAGGTGGGCGCCTACGAGATTCTCGCTTCCCAGTTCAACCGCACCTATCAGGAACAGATCGACAGCCTGCGGCAGCGCTTCCCGGAAAACGCGGATGTGCTGGCGCAGCAAATGAACCTGCGGGAGCGGGTGCTGGAGCAATTGATCAACCGGCGCCTGCTGCTGAACGCGGCCGATGCGATGGGATTCAGGGTCGGCGAGGAGGAAGTTCGGGACACGGTCGGCACCCTGCCGGGTTTCCAGGTGGGCGGCCGGTTCGACTTCGACACCTACCGGGCCATTCTGCGGCAGAACAATCTCACGCCGGAAATCTTCGAGGAACGGACGCGGGAGGATCTGCTGGTGCAAAAGGTGCAGCGGGCGCTGACGGCGGGCGTCATCGTCAGCCCGGCGGAAATCGACCAGCGCTACCGCATCGAGGCGGAGGCCGTGGAGGTGGAATACGTATTCGTGGACCCCGCCAAGTTTGGGAAGGCCGTCAAGGCCGATCCCGAGGCGGTGACGGCCTACTACGAGAAGAACAAGCAGGACTTCGTGCAGCCGCCCCAATACCGGGCGCGCTACCTGTTGCTCAACCTGGCCCAGATGGAAAAGGACGCGGAGGTTCAGCCGCGGGCGGTGGAACGGTATTACGAGCGCAACCTGGAGAGCGAGTTCACGACCCCCAAGCGCGTCCGGGCCCGGCAGATCCTCAAGCGCCTGGCGCCCAATGCGCCGGATGCCGAGGTGACCGCGAAGCGCGGAGAGTTGGCCGCCGCACTGCTCGCCGCGCGCGCCGGCCAGGATTTTGGCGCGCTGGTCAAGAAGTATTCCGATGACAAGGCCTCCAAGGACGGGGACCTCGGATTGTTCCGCAAGGAGGAGATGCCCGCCGAGGTGGCGGAGGCCGCCTTTGCCCTGCAATCCGGCC
>JBGPEV010000340.1:0-4426 GCA_041482995.1 bacterium
CGCGTCCGAAAGTTCACCGTGGCCGCCGTCTGCAGCAGGAAATAATCGCCGTCCTTCTCCTCGCCGCTGACGCAAACCGCTTCCGCGGGAAAATGTCCGGGCGCCAGCACCGCAAACAGGGCAAAACCCATCAGGCCGATGCGCAGGCAGTAGAACTCGAGCACATGCAGGGGCGGGAAGAACAGCATGGGGAGCCCCACCCAGACCACGTAATGCATCACCAGGGCGCCGAGGTCGAGCCATTCTTTCCGCTTGGGGCCATCGGAGTGGCGCAAGTCGGAGAGGAGCCACTTCCACCCCGCCACCTGCATGTTGAACCCGATGAAGGCGACGGCCAGGGGAAAGACCAGCCACTGTATCCGTTCGTAATAGAAGCGCCGCGCGCCCGAGGTGCGCAGCACTTCTTCCCGGGTGCGGGCGAAGTAGGGAAGCAGGTCCACGTCGCCGTCCACCCCGATCACATTGGGCGCCGGATGGTGCACCACGACGTGCTTGTGCCACCAGTAGCACGCCGACATACCGCCGAAGAACGGATACCCGAAATACGTCAGGAACTCATTCACCCACCGCTTCCGGCTGGTGGCGTAGTGCGAAGAGGTGTGGGTATTGGTCGACACGCCCATGGAGCCGAGGGTGGATAGATAGATGGCGCAGATACGGACGAGCAGGTTGTCAAAGACGACGAACGCCCAAATCCCGGCCAGCGTGACCGCCAGACTGACCAGCAACTCGGACACCACGCGACCGGTGGCCTTGTGGTTCCATCCGCGCGCGATGATCTGTTCCCTGATCTCCGCCAGCGGCTCGATCCTTCGATTGATGCTATCCACGCTGCTCACACTATTCATCGTTCATCCAGGCTTGCTCCGGTGGCCATGTTCACAGACACGTTTGATTGTGGGGGGCCCACCCGGGAGCGTGACGGCCTTGTCAGGGTCCGGGGTTCCGCTTACCGGTGGGTGCAGGACCCAACCAGTCTAGTCCGGCGGGAGCCGTTGTTCACGATTTTCTGCGCGACCACCGGGTGGGGCCGGTCCGGTCGGCGGCGGGTGGCCCAGGACGGCCTTCGCCATATCTCACGCGATTGGGCTTGGGATACAATCCGCGGCGATGTCCCGCTGCCCCAGTTGCGCGGCGGAGGTGCTGGAGGCGGCGCGGTTCTGCTCCTCGTGCGGAGCGCCGGCCAGTTCGCCTTCGCAGTCACCGACGGCGCTGCCCTCGGCTGCGCGCCGGCTGATCTCGCCGCGCCCGGTGGGCCACGTCTCCAGTCCCGCGGAGGGCCGCGGCTTCGCGCCCGGGGCGGTGCTGGCGGAACGCTTCCGCATCATCGGCCTCCTGGGCCGGGGCGGGATGGGAGAGGTCTATCGCGCGGACGACCTGAAGCTGGGCCAGCCGGTGGCGCTGAAATTCCTGCCCCACGCCGTTTTTCAGGATGCCGCGCTGATCGAGCGCCTGCACGGCGAGGTGCGCAACGCGCGCCAGATCTCCCACCCCAGCGTCTGCCGGGTGTACGACATCGGCGAGGTCGGTGGCGACCACTTCATCACCATGGAGTACGTGGACGGCGAAGACCTGGCCACGCTGCTGAGCCGCATCGGCCGGCTGCCGGGGGCGAAGGCGCTGGAGATCGCGCGCCAGCTCTGCGGCGGACTGGCGGCGGCGCACGACAAAGGCGTGCTGCACCGCGACCTGAAGCCCGCCAACGTGATGATCGACGGGCACGGGCACGCGCGCATCACCGATTTTGGTCTGGCGCTGCGCACCGAGGAAGCGGCCGGGGACAAGTCCGGCACTCCGGCGTACATGGCGCCGGAGCAGCTCGAGGGCAAGCCCGCGTCGGTGCGGAGCGATATCTACGCGCTCGGCCTGGTGCTGTACGAGCTCTACACCGGGAAGCCCGCATTCGAGGCGGCGAGCCTGGCGGAGTGGAGACGCAAGCACTCCGAGACGGCGCCAACGGCGCCTTCCAGCCATGCCGCCGATGTGGACCCGGCGGTGGAGCGCGCCATCCTGCGGTGCCTGGAAAAAGATCCGCGCAAGCGGCCCGGCTCCGCGCTGCAAGTGGCGGCGGCGCTGCCCGGCGGCGACCCGCTGGCGGCGGCGCTGGCGGCGGGCGAGACGCCCTCGCCGGAGATGGTGGCGGCGGCGGGGGAGACCGAGGGCCTGCGCCCGGCCATCGCCTGGCTCTGCCTGCTGGGGATCGTGCTGGGGGTCGGGGCCGCGGTCCTGATGAGTGGGCAATCGAAACTCTACCGGCGCGTGCCGCTCGACAAGCCGCCGGAGGCGCTGGCGGAACGGGCGAAGGACGTCTTGCGGAGCGTGGGGTACGCGGAGCCACCGGCGGACAACGCGCTCGGGTTCTACGAGGGGAACGACTTCCTCCGTTACGTCAACGAGCACGACACCTCGAAGACCCGCTGGGACAACATGGAGTACGGGCCCTTCGTGTTCTGGTACCGCAGCAGCCCGCGGCCGATGGGCGCGCGCTACTTCATTTCGGATGCGCCCGTGGTTGGAGGAGTGTGGACGGACGACCCGCCCCTGGACGTCTCCGGGATGACGCTGGTGCTGCTCACCCCGCGCGGGCATCTGGTGCAACTGGTGGTCGTGCCGGCGCAGGTGGAGCAAGCGGCCGATGCCGCTCCCGTCCCGGATTGGGCGCCGCTGTTTTCTGCCGCCGGACTCGATCAGTCCAAGTGGACCCCGACCCCTTCCACCTGGACGCCTCCGGTCTATGCCGACGCGCGCGCGGCGTGGACCGGAACGCTGCCGGAGCGGCCGGGGATGCCCGTCCGGATCGAGGCGGCGGCCTACCGGGGCAAGCCCGTCTCGTTCCAGTTGATCGGCCCGATGAGCCGTCCGGAACGGGCGCAGGAATACAAGCCGACGGCGGGGGAGCGGACCTTGCAGGCGGCCGGAATCGTCCTCGTGCTCCTGCTGCTGACCGGCAGCGCCGTGCTTGCCCGGCGCAACCTGCGGCTGGGCCGGGGAGACCGGCGCGGCGCTTTCCGGCTGGCGACGGTGGTGTTTGCCGCCTCCGCCGTGGCCTGGCCCCTGGCTGCGCACCACGTCGCCGACTTCTACGAGTTCCCGCTTTTCATCTTTGCTCTGATCGGAGCCATCGCATCTTCGGTCTTCATCGGGGTCCTCTACGTTGCGCTGGAGCCCTACGTGCGGCGGCGCTGGCCCGCGACCCTGATCTCCTGGAGCCGTTTGCTGGCCGGGGGCATCCGGGACCCGCTGGTGGGGCGCGACGTGCTGTTCGGTTGCCTGCTCTCCATCGCCGGGATCTGCGTGGTGCGGTTCGCCTGGTTCGTCCCGCTCTGGCTCGGCCAGGCCCCCGCGCAGCCTTACGCGGGGCCGACGTGGCAGTTGCTGGGCGCCCGCGCCATCATCTCCATCCTGTCGATCAGCATCATCCCCGCCATCCTGTTTGCCCTTGCCAACCTGGCTCTCCTGTTCCTCTTCCGGACGCTGCTGCGGAGAGACTGGGCCGCCGCGCTGGCGTTTGTGCTCTTTTTCGGGCTCGCGAGCGCCCAGGGGACGGGCAATCTCGCCCTCTTTCTAGTGCCGCGGCTGATCCTGGCAGGATTGAGCGTGTTCCTGTTGATCCGCTTCGGCGTGCTGGCGCTGGTGGCCGCGAACGTGTTCGACGTTTTTCTGGGAGCCTTCCCGCTGACCACGCAGATGTCGTCGTGGTATGCGGAGATCAGCCTGGCGGGGATGCTGCTCATGGCGGCCATCGCTTTGTACGCCTTCTACACCTCGCTGGGCGGACGCTCACCCTTCGGAGCGGCCGAACTGGAGGAGTGAGCGGAGCCGTGGCGTTCTCGCTTCCCGGCAAGCGGGAGCGCGAATTCCAGCTTGACGGAGCCTACGATTCGCGTATCTTTCCCCATCACAGAGTCTTTTGCGTCTCCCCCTGTGGCAGGACCGGAGCCGGTCCAAGATGGCACCTCAACAGATCGGACAGTTCGCGATCCTGACGGAGCTGGCGCAGGCCGATGGCGGCGCAGTCTACAAAGCCACCGACGCCAAGGGGCGGACGGTCGCGCTGCGCACCGTGCGTCTCGACGCGCCCGGGGCGGCCGAAGCCGTGGCCGGCTTTAAGGCGGCGGCCAAAGCCGCCAGCGGGCTGGCCAGCCCGAACATCGCGGGCATCTTCGGCGGGGGCGAGACCGGCGGCATCTTCTTCATCGCCGTGGAGTTCGTGGAGGGCGTGAAGCTTTCCACCACCCTGGCCAAGGGCGAGGCCGTCTCCATGTCGGAGGTCCTCGACCTGAGCCGGCAGGTGTGCTACGGGCTCGACCACGCGCACGCCAAGGGCATCGTGCATCCCGAGCTGAAGCCCACCAACATCATCGTGGAGTGGGATGGCACCGCCAAGATCATGGATTTCGGCGTGCCGCGCAAGCATCCCGCGGGC
>JBGPEV010000341.1:0-4423 GCA_041482995.1 bacterium
GATCTCCTCGGCGAAGTCGTGGGTCTTGTAATCGATGCCCGCATCCGCCCCCAGGGCCTTGCAGCGGTCGAGCTTGTCCTGGGAGCCCGCCGTGACGTAGACCGTGGCGCCGATCAGGTGGGCCATTTGGATACCGGCCGTGCCCACGCCGCTGCCGCCCGCGTGGATCAGCACGGCCTCACCCTTCTTCAGCTCGCCCAGCACGAAGATCGTCTCGTTGGCCGTGAAGTAAACCTCCGGCACGGCGGCCGCCTGCTCAAAGCTCCAGCCCTCGGGCATCGTCATGGCCATCTCGTGGTCGATCACGGCGTACTGGCCGTAACCGCCGCCGCCCACCAGGCCAAACACGCGCTGGCCCTTGCGGAACCCCTTGACGCCGGGCCCCCAGGACTCCACTTCGCCCGCGAGTTCCAGGCCCAGCACCTCCGATTCGCCGGGCGGAGGGGGATAGACGCCTTTCCGTTGCAGCGTGTCCGCCCGATTGAGCGCGGTGGCCCGCACCCGCACCAGCACCTGCTCCGGCCCGGGCGTAGGGGCGGGAATCTCCGAGACGGTGAGCACATCCGGTCCGCCAAAGCCGTTCAAGGTCACTGCGCGCATGTCCACTCCCAATGTCAATATTGGCTAACAGCGCCTAACGAAACTGCTGTACCACAACGAGCACGACGAGCATTCGATAGATGCGGTTCGGCGCGAAACGGGCCTCAAGCCTGCTTTTCGTGGTGTGCGTTGTGCTCGTCGTGGTTCAAGGCAGGTGGCAGTCTTGTTAGAAGGTCTAAGAAACAAACTTCCTATCCACAGATTTCACAGACTTTTTGTTTTCATTGGCGCTTCACCGGGTGGAGCCGCGACCCCTTTGGATCGCGCCCGGACGCAAGAATCCAATTCATCTGTGCAATCTGTGCAATCTGTGGATGATGTTGTCTTCATCCGAAGCGCTCACACCGGATGGTGGAAGTAGCGCTGGAGGAAACCATCCCACAGAATGCGTTTGAAGGCCAAGCCTCCCAGCCTCACGAGCGGGGCGCTATTCCTTGATGACCCGCCCGTGCAAGGGCGAGAAGTAACGGTACTTGCCCGGCATGTGGCTGCTGATGCCGCCGATGATCACGGCGAAGACGAAGCACGTCATGGCGTAGCGCGGTTCGGCCCACGCCGCCAACAGCAGCAGGGTTTTCGCCAGCACGGCGATACCCTTGAGTTGAAACAGGAAAATGAACGATGCGTGCAGTTCCACCGCGACGAACACCACCCCAGTGGCGAGTGTCCACCAAAATGGCGCGGAGAGTTGCTGCAGCGGCATGCCGACGGCGAAGCCTCCGATGAGCAAGCCCATGCTCAGCAGATGGGCCGTGCGGAGGCTGATGCGCACCCAGCGTTGGCCTGGGAAGGAACGGAGCGGCGCTGGAAAGAGCAGGGCCTTGAGCATGCGAACCTGGCGTCGAGATTGCGGATGCTGGGCCGATGCCAGCAGGGCGCGGGGGCCGCGCGCAGTGTAGCGCAGCGGATGCCGGCGTGCCAGCCGCGGCGGGCATTGCCAGGGGAAGTGCAAAGTCCGTCCCGCCAGTGCTCCGTCCAGTAGCGGCGGCCGTCTCGCCCGCCCAGCGCCGGACGCTTGCAGGAAGCGCCAGCAACTCTGCGCCTCCGGCGGGCGGGACGCCTGCCCCACGGATCGAAGCAAGGGCACGTGAAGTGAGTTCGCTGGCGCCCTCCGGGCATTGCCACCCCGCCACCCCGCCACCCCGCCCCACTTGCTCCCCGTGGCCGGGCTAGGCAGGATGATGGACATGAGCGGATCGATCGAATTGCACGTGGGAGACATCACCCGGCTGGGGGTGGACGCCATCGTCAATGCGGCCAACGCGCAACTGGCGCGGGGCGGCGGAGTGTGTGGCGCGATTCACCGGGCGGCCGGACCGGAGTTGGAACGGGCCTGCTCCGCGGTCGGCGGCTGTCCCACCGGAGAGGCGCGCATCACGCCGGGGTTCGCCCTGCCCGCCGCCTGGGTGATTCACACCGTGGGTCCGGTGTGGCGCGGCGGCACCCACGGGGAGGACGACCTGCTGGCGGGAGCGTATCGCAGCAGCTTGCGGCTCGCGGAGCAGCACCACCTGCACAGCATCGCCTTCCCCGCCATCGGCACGGGCATCTACGGCTTCCCGCTGGAGCGCGCGACCCGTATTGCGGTGCGCACCGTGCGCCAGCACTTGGATGAGGGTGCGGCCCTGCAGCGCGTGGTATTCGTTTGCTTCGACGAGGCAACGGCCGACGCCTACCGCGCGGAATTGGAGAAACCGGCAGGCTGAGCAGGGGAGCGGGGCGAAGACCTTTGCGCCGGTTTCCGCAGGATAGATTCACCTGTCCAATAAGCCGCTTGTCCCATTGCGTGGCTACTTCTGGCCGGGCCGGATGTGCAGGTGGCAGCAACCGTCCCGGCCGGGTTGCCAGGTATCGGCGCTGAAGGTGAACCCGGCGCCTTCGAAGGTGCCATTGTCCACCCGCCCCGCTATGTGACAGAGCTTGGCCATGTCGGACTCGCTGACACCGGCTTCGATCCACGCTTCCTTGAGCGGACAGCGGTGGAACTTGATGTCGACTCCGCCGGCATCGCAGCGCTGCACCTCGGGCGCGAACAACGCGCCTTCGTCGGGAATGAATTTGAGGAAAGCGTCACGGATGCCCGTCATGTCGGCGGGGGCGTACTTCGCGAACTGCTTGCCGACGGCGAGACCGCGCCCATAGATGGCGCGCTTCATGATCTCGGTAGCATTGGCTTCGCCCAGTTCTTTCCGCATCTCGTCAAAGAAGTGGAAATAGAGCAGCGCCCGGTTCTTGAACGACCCCACCAGTTCCTTCCGCAGTTGCTGCTCGGACATGCCGTCCTCCCGAAGAAAGTTCGCTGAATGGCCGTACGCTACAGCCGGGGGAGTCCTGGGGCAAGCTGGACGGCGCACCGGCTGGTCCCCCGCAACATCGAGGTGATAGGGCAAGGCGAGGTGTGGTGGGGGCGGGCGTCCCGCCCGCCGGACCCGTGCCGGCGGGCGAGACGCCCGCCCCACCGGATTGAGCCCACATCGTCACTTCGATTTGCGGCCAGGGGGCCGGGGTCTATGGAGGCGGGAATCTCAGATGGGTCGGGGCGCGGCGCCGCGCGCCCGCGAGCGGCAGGTGCGCCCGGAAGTTGGCGCGGGGCCTCAATCGTGGAAATACCACGCGCCGAGCAGCGCTCGCGCGCCGATCGCGGCGATCCCATGGGGCACCGCCAAGGCCAGGATCAGGAGTCCGAAGACGATATCCCAGCGCTGCATCTTCTCGTCGGCGCTGAACACCGCGTTTTGCTCTTGCTCGGAAAGCCCCTCGACGGCGCCGCCGACAAAGAAGATGCCCTGGAATTCGTTGACGTCTTTTCCCAGGACGCGCTGCATCCACCACACGTAAGGGAGCCGCACCCGGCAGATCAGCAAGGCCAACAGGAAGGACGCGCCGATCATGGCCAGCGTGGACAACGCATAGCCCAGCATGTTGACAATGAAGTTGGGGCGCTCGGTGAGGCGGCCCAGCAGCGGCAGCAGCAAGCCCAGGGCCAGCAGCGGCGCATAGCCTGCGGCCATGCCCAGCCAGAACCTGAGCGACGGGCGGTATTCCGCCCGGGGCGGCGCGTCTGGGGCGCGGTCAGGGGCGGATTCGGTCATGCTTGAGACTCCAGCAGGCTACGGAAAACCCCGAAGCGCCTCTAACAAAACCACCACCTGCCTTGAACCACAACGAGCACAATGCACACAACGAAAAGCAGGCTTGAGGCACCGTTTCGCGCCGCACCGCATCGATCGAATCCTCGTCGTGTTCGTGGTGCTCGTTGTGGTTCAGCAGTTTTGTTAGGCGCTCTAAGTTGAAGGGCCAACAACGACGAAACCGCGGATTACCCAGATTGTTTTTCAGACCTGCGTGTCCATCTACAGGGAATTCGCACAGAGGACTCAACGAGATGGAATTTCAAGTGGAGTCGCTCCCCAGGCGGGTCCCAGCAGGATAAAAAAAATGCCGTCCGCGTTGTGCCGGCAACGTGCAATGAAATCGGTGCTCAACCGTTCGGCTCGAAAGTCAATCTGCGCAATCTGCGTCATCTGCGGTTAAGCTGTTTCTCCGTAGCCTGCCAGCAGAGGCGTCTGGCTGGCGGTCGGGCGCGCCGGGCGTCCGCCGCCGGGTTCAGATGCGCAGCTTCGGGTCGAGCTCGTCCCGGAGCGAATCGCCGAACAGGTTGAAGGCGAACACCGAGGAGGTGATGGCCAAGCCCGGGAAAAAGGGCAGCCAGGGCGCCGTTTCCGCGTAGAGTTCCGCGCCGCCTTGCAGCATCAAGCCCCAGGCCGCCGTTGGCTCCTGCACGCCCAGGCCCAAGAAGGAGAGCGAGGCTTCCAGGAGAATC
>JBGPEV010000342.1:0-4388 GCA_041482995.1 bacterium
CAGCCGCCAAACGTTCATGATCGTGTCGACGTCCTTGCCGTCCCAAACCATGAAGCCTGCTTCAGCTTCATGGGCCATCACCCGATCCCTCGCGGCATCGCGTTCCAGTCCCCGCTTGGCCCCATCGGAGTCGACCTGTCGCACCACCCATTTGCCGAGATTGTTTCGAGGCTCATCGCCCACAAAATAGACCTGCGCATCCCGATAGTGCTTGACCTTGAGATAGGCCTGCACGGCCTTGTCGGCGCCCTCGGCATCGCCGATCAGCACTTGGTGACCCTTGTCCATGTACGTGTCCAGACGCTGCTTGACCCCCGGGTGGAGGCTTTCAAGGGTGCGCGGTCCGCCGATGAAGACTTTGGTCATAAGCGTGCCCCCATTCGGGTCTCCGTCAAATTCAACGCCTGGACGGCGGCGGCGGTGCGACGATCGGCATCGTGACCGACCGGGTCGCGGCGATGCCGCCCCAGCCGGGCAGACAGGCGGAGAAGCTGCCCGCCTTGCCGCCCGCATGCACGACGATCAGGTCATCCACCGAGCGCACCACGTGGCGCCAGGTCTGCTCGTCTTCCGGCGTGACGGGCCCGGCCAAGCGGCCGCCGCGCTTGATGTCCGCCACGGTGCGCCGGGCGAGCCGATGGAGGCACTCCTTCACCTGGCGCTTGTTCCAGCCGGCGCGGCGGAAAATGTCCACGTGCTCGCCCGCCCAAATGACCGCGATCTGGGCATTGCTGACGATGCCGATCGAGCCCAGGTTGGCCATGGCGTCGGCCATGGTGCGGCAGAGTTGCTCCGGATCGGCGGAGAGCTGATTGTAGACCTGAATGTGACCCTCGACCGCGAAGACGGTGACGGTGCTGTCCTCCCGGCGGTGGCCGCGCTCAACGTGCAGCGGCTCCCACGGGCTCTCTTCCTCGTTTTCGGCGAAGCAGAAGGAGTATTTGCCGGGATTGCCCAGGGTGGAGCGGTCCAGCGCGCCGGGGCGGGTGTTGATGGCGTTCATCATCACCAGCCGGATCGCCCGGCCGATGGTGGCGTTGGCCCGCCAGCCCTGGCCCAGCGCGTTGTCCTTGCCGTTGATGTCCAGCCGCTTGGCGATGGGCCCGTTGACGATCAGCACGGCGGCGGAACCGCCCGTGCTGGTGGCCGGGCCGTGGTAGCCGTAGTCCGGATGGCAGAGGCCCTTCACGGCGGCGACCACCACCGGCATGTACTCCGCGCGGCAGCCCGCCAGCACCGCGTTGATCGCCACCTTGTCCGCGGTCACCCGCGCATTGCGGTCGGGAATCTCGCCGATCACCTCCGCGCCCTTCAGTCCCGCGGCGGCCAGCATGGCGCCCACGGACGCCTCGGTGGGCGGCACCACGGGCATGCCGTCCGTCCAGCCGCGCTGGTAGTAGGCCTCGATCAGGTCGGCGGCGTCCCGCGCCGCGTTGGGTGCCTCAGGCATGATGCTCCCCGCTCTCGGTTGGTCTGTCGGTGCGCCGGGGCCGCGCTGGGTCCCTCTCCCGTGCGCCAGTCTACCAGCTTTGCCTGCCGGGACAAGGCAAGGGGCAGGCGGGCCAGGGCAAGTGCAAAGTCGTCGGAGGTGCCCAGGGCGCGATCAGTGGGGCGGGCGTCTCGCCCGCCCGGCGCGAGTTGGCGGGCGGGACGCCCACCCCAGTGATTGCATCCAGGCCGGGAGCGATGACTTTGTCCTCGCCCTGGCGGGCGGGCGCGCTTTCCTTCCCCGGGTGGATTGGCTAGAGAGGAGCAGCCTGCCGGCGCGGCCCCGGGCCGTATTTCGGCGCATTTGCCAACGTCTGGTTGGGGAGGTCGAGTCATGCTGAAAGGGAAAGTGGCCATTGTCACGGGAGCGGGCCGGGGGATCGGGCGCGGCATCGCGCTGCTGATGGCCGAGAAGGGCGCCAAGGTGGTGGTGAACGATCTGGGAACTTCCGGGGAGGGACAAGGCCAGGACACCACGCCCGCGGAGGAAGTGGTCAAGGAGATCAAGGCCGCAGGCGGAGAGGCCATGGCCAATACGGAGTCCGTCACCAGCTTCGAGGGCGCCACCCACATGGTCAATGCCGCCCTGAAGACGTTTGGCCGGCTGGACATCGTCGTGAACAATGCCGGCATCCTGCGCGACCGCATGCTGCACAAGATGGCGCCGGACGACTGGAAGGCGGTGATGGACGTGCACCTGGGCGGCCACTTCAACATGTGCCGCGCCGCCATCAACCAGTTCCGCGAGCAGAACTTCGGCCGCTTCATCAACTTTACCTCCACCTCCGGGTTGATCGGCAACTACGGCCAGACCAACTACGGCACGGCCAAGATGGGCATCGTGGCCTTCACGCGGATCCTGGCGCTGGAAACCAAGAAGTACAACATCACCGCCAACGCCATCTCGCCGTTTGCCTGGACGCGCATGACCTCCTCGATCCCCGTGACGGACGAGGCCTCCAAGGCCCGCGTGGAGAAGGTCAAGCGCATGCGGGCGGAGGACATCGCGCCCATGGCCGTGTGGCTGGCCTCCGACGCGGCGAAGGACGTCACCGGCCAGATCTTCGGCGTGCGCGCCGGGGAGATCATGGTCTTCAGCGTGCCCCGGCCCCTGCGCTCCGTGCACCATCAGGGGGGCTGGACCCCGGAGATGGTCGGCGAGACCGCCATCAAGGCCCTCGCGCCCCACTTCACGCCGGTGGGGGTCTCGGCGGACATGTTCCCCTACGATCCGCTGGACTAGTGGACGGTAACAGGCGGTTCGGTAGTCCGCGCGAGAGGCTTTGCCTCTCGCGCTCTCCAGCAAGGAGCGGTGCTCCCTGCACCCTGATTACGCTGCAAGCGCGCTCCCAGAGCGGCTAGGAAAACAATCGGTGTCAGGGGCCACTGGCCCCTGCGGGGTGCGGGGCGGAGCCCCGCGCAGTTCACATCGAGTTTCACTTCATCGGTAACAGGCCGGGCTAGAACTCGATCTCCGCGCCGATCTCGATCACCCGGTTGGGCGGCAGGTGGAAGGTGGGGGTGACCGAGCGCGCGTTGTTGAACAGGAACAGGAACAGCCGCTTGCGCCAGCGGGCCAGGCCGGGTTGGGCGGAGAGGATCACGGTTTCGCGGCCCAGATAGTAGCTGGCACGAATCGCATCCACCTGCAGTCCCTTGGCGGCGCACATCCGCAATACTTCCGGCACGTCCGGCGACTGCATGAATCCGTAGCGCGCGACGACCTGGTAGAACCCCGCCCCCAGCGGGGTGACCTGCACCGCCTGATCCAGGTTCAGCCGCGGCACCCGCTCAAAGAGCAGAGAGAGCACCACCACGGTCTCGTGCAGCACCTGGTTGTGCTTGTAGTGGTGCACCAGGGCAGAGGGGGTGATGTCCAGGTTGGCGGTCAGGAAGATGGCGGTGCCCCGCACGCGGTGGATGTCGTGGGTCTCCACCTCCTTCACGAACATCTCCAAGGGCAGGGCGGCGCTGCGGATCTTCTGCATCAGCCGGGCGATGCCCGTGTTCCAGGTCGTCATCACGACGAACAGGATCGTTGCCAAGGTGATGGGCAGCCACCCGCCATGCACGATCTTCGTGGTGTTGGCCGTGAGATAGGACAGGTTGACGGCGAGAAATCCGATCACCGCGAACCCGGCCAACAGCTTGCTCCAGTGGAGATGGTTTCTGGCGGCCTGGAAGAACAACAGCGACGTGATGGTCATGGTGCCGATCACGGCGATGCCATACATTGCCGCGAGCCGGGAGGACGTCTGGAAGGCCACGACCAGGGAAATGGACAGGATCATCAGCAGGATGTTGACCTGGGGGATGAAAATTTGCCCCGCCATCTGGCTCGAGGTGTGGATGATGTTCATGCGCGGCAGGTACCCCAGTTGGATCGCCTGCTGCGTGAGGGAGAACGCCCCGGAGATCAACGCCTGGGAAGCGATCACCGTGGCCATGGTCGCCACGATCAGCACCCCGATCCGCAGCCCCGCCGGTGCCATGGAAAAGAAGGGGTTGGCCAGACCCGCGGGCCCCGTTTCCAGAAGGTAGGCGCCCTGGCCGAAGTAGTTGATCAGCAGCGCGGGCATGACCATCCCGTACCAGGTGAGCCGGATGGGCGTCTTGCCGAAGTGCCCCATGTCCGCATAGAGCGCCTCCGCCCCGGTGATGCAGAGCACCACCGCGCTCAGCACCAGGAAACCCGCCAGCTTGTTCTCGATGAAGAACGTCACCGCGTAGTGGGGGCTGATCGCCAGCAACACCTCGGGATGGCGGAGAATCCAGGGCAGGCCCATGGCCGCGATCATCGTGAACCAGACGGCGATGGCCGGTCCGAACAGCGTGCCGATCGGACCCGTCCCCCGCTTTTGCAGGCTGAACAGGGAAAACAGGATCAGCACGGTGAGCGG
>JBGPEV010000343.1:0-4374 GCA_041482995.1 bacterium
CCTGGCCGCGCTGGTGGTGGCGGCGGGCGGCGTGGGCGTGGCCAAGCACGGCAACCGCGCCATGACCGGCCAGTGCGGCGCCGCGGACGTGCTGGAAGGCATCGGCCTGACGATCGATATTTCGCCGGCGGACGCCATGCGCGGCATCGACGAGAACGGTTTCGCCTTCCTGTTCGCGCCCCACTTCCACCAGTCCATGAAGTACGCCGTCACGCCGCGCAAGGAGATCGGCATTCCCTCGATCTTCAACCACCTGGGCCCGCTCACCAACCCGGCGCGCACGGAGCTGAACCTGCTGGGCGTGAACCAGCGCCGCAACACGCAGCGCTTCACGGAGGTGCTGATCGGCCTGGGCTGCCCCCATTCCCTGGTGGTGCACGGGCACGACGGCATGGACGAGATCACGAACACCGGTGAGACCTACCTCGTGGAGCAGAAGGACGGCCACGTCACCGAGCGCGTGATCACGCCCGAGGAATTCGGCTTGCAGCGCGTGCCCATCGGGCAACTCGTGATGGCGGACAAGGCCACCGCCATCCGCAGCGCCCAGGCCGTATTGCAGGGCCAAGCGCCCAAGCCCCACGAGGAGTTGGTGCTGATGAATGCGGCCGCCGGCCTCTACCTGGGCGGCAAGGCCAAGGACCTGAAGCAGGGCGTCAGCGTCGCGCGGGAGATTCTGCACTCGGGCGCGGCGCTGAAGCTGGCCGAGCGCGTGGCCGCCTACACGGTGAGCAAGAAACCCAAGCCCGAACCCAACGTGGAGTGAGGGGCCGCGGTCATGTCCGACATTCTCACCCGGATCATCGCGAAGAAGCGCGAGGAGGTGGCCGAGCGCAAGCGCGCCCTGCCGCTGGAACGCGTGCGCGAGCAGGCCCGGGCCCAGGCGCCCGCGCGGGACTTCCCCGCCGCACTGCGCAACGGGCGGCCCCGCGGCACGGGACGGGCGGTGAACGTGATTGCCGAGCTGAAGCGCAAGTCCCCCTCCAAGGGCGAGTTTCCCTGGCACGGCGACGTGGCGCGCCAGGCCCGCGCCTATGAGCAGGGCGGCGCCAAGGCCATGAGCGTGGTCACCGACGGCCCGTTCTTCGGCGGGTCGCCCGAGTTGCTGCAGGAGGCGCGGCGCCACGTGTCCCTGCCCGTGCTCCAGAAGGAGTTCGTGATCGACCCCTGGCAGGTGTTCCACGCCCGCGCCATCGGAGCGGACGCGGTGCTGCTCATCGCCGCCTGTCTGCCGGGAGGGCAACTGGCCGACCTGGCGGGGGTGGCGCGCGACGTGGGCATCCACACCCTGGTCGAAGTCGTGGACGAGGACGAGCTGCGGCGCGCCACGGAGGCCGGCGCCGTGGCGATGGGCGTGAACAACCGGGACCTGCGCACGTTCCGGGTGGACCTGGCGCGCACGGAGCGATTGATCCCGCTCTACCGGCCCGAGCAGGTGGCCGTGTGCGAAAGCGGCATCCATGCGCCCGCCGACGTGGCGCGCATGCTGCGGGCGGGTGTGGACGCGTTCCTGATCGGCGAGGCCTTGATGACCGCGCCCGACCCTGCGGCCCACTTGACCCGGTTGCGCGAACAGGGCGCCGCCGAAGCGGCCGCCGCACCGGCTCCCCCGGCGAGGGCGGCGCGATGACGCCATGCATCCTGCGCCTGCGGCCGATTATCCCCTCATCGATTGGGGGACCTTCGCGTAGGTCGAGGTACAGCGCGGCCCGGCCCTCATCCGCCCTGCTGCGCAGGGCACCTTCTCCCGCTCCGCGGGCGAAGGAAACGACGGCGTGGGGCCAACCGAGCGCTTTCTCCCTCGCCCGCGCCAGCGGGAGAGGGTGCCCCGCAGGGGCGGGTGAGGGCCGGACCGAACAGCCGCCAAGCATTGCGCAAAGCTCTCCCGTCGGCGCAGGGGGCAGGGGGATGGGGCCCCGATGATCCCCGTGAAGATCTGCGGCATCACGCGCCTGGAGGACGCGCGGCTGGCGGTGCAGCACGGCGCCCGCGCCCTGGGGTTCATCTTCTGGCCGAGCAGTCCGCGCTGTGTGGCGCCGGAGGTGGCGGCGCGGATTGTCGCCGAACTGCCGCCCTTCGTCGTGACCGTGGGGGTGTTCGTGCAGCAGCCGCTTGACGAGATGAACGCCATTGCCCGCCGCTGCCGGCTGGACCGCATCCAGTTGCACGGCGGAGAGCCGGTCGCAACCGTGGCCGCCTTGGAGCGCCCGGCGTGGCGCGTATTCCGCCTGAACAGCGAGGCGGACGCCGCCGCCGTGCTGGCCGCCCCAGACCGCCTCGTGCACCTGGATACCTTTCACGAGCGCCTGGTGGGCGGCACCGGCCGCGCGTTCAATTGGGACTGGGCGCGCCGGGTGGCCGCCGCCAAGCCGGTCATCCTCAGCGGCGGCATCACGCCGGAGAACGCGGCGGAGGCGGTGCGGACGGTGCA
Organism: bacterium; assembly: GCA_041482995.1. Taxonomy (GTDB): domain Bacteria; phylum SAR324; class SAR324; order SAR324; family JACQKK01; genus JBGPEV01. Next base: position 2,432 of record JBGPEV010000343.1, read on the forward strand.
ACCCGCGGCGCTGGACGTTTCATCCGGCGTGGAAGCCGCGCCGGGCATCAAGGATCCCATCAAACTCGCGGCCTTGTTCCGCGCTCTGGCGGGAACCCCGCCGTCCGCATCCCCTTGGAGTGCCGACCATGCCTTCGCCAACCCCTGAAACCCCGCGTCCCGGCTACTTCGGGCCCTACGGCGGGCAATTTGTCCCGGAGACGCTGATCGGTCCGCTGCGCGAACTGACGGCGGCCTTCGAGGCCGCCCGCAAGGACCCCGCCTTCTGGGCGGAGATGGAGGGCTACCTGAAGGACTACGTGGGGCGGCCCTCGCCGCTCTACCTGGCCCGGCGCCTGACGGGGAAGTGCGGCGGAGCGCAGATCTACCTGAAGCGCGACGATCTGAATCACACCGGGGCGCACAAGGTGAACAACACGCTGGGCCAGGCGTTGCTGGCCAGGCGGCTGGGCAAGACGCGCGTGATCGCGGAGACGGGCGCCGGCATGCACGGCGTGGCCACGGCCACCATGGCGGCCCTGTTCGGCATGGAGTGCGTGGTCTTCATGGGCGCCACGGACATCGAGCGCCAGTCCCCCAACGTGTTCCGCATGCGCATGCTGGGCGCGGAGGTGCGCAGCGTCAACGCGGGATCGGCCACCCTGAAGGACGCCATGAACGAGGCCCTGCGGGATTGGGTGGCCACGGTGGACAACACGTTCTACGTGATCGGATCGGTCGCCGGGCCGCACCCCTACCCCACCATGGTGCGCGAGTTCCAGCGCGTGATCGGGCAGGAGGCCCACGCGCAAATCCTGGAGAAGACCGGGCGCCTGCCGGACCTGCTGATCGCCTGCGTGGGCGGCGGCAGCAACGCCATGGGGCTGTTCGCCCACTTCCTGGACATGCCATCCGTCAAGATGCGCGGCGTGGAGGCGGCGGGCGAGGGCCTCGCCTCGGGCAAGCATGCCGCCTCGATCTCCGCCGGCGAGGTGGGCGTGCTGCACGGCAGCAAGAGCTACCTGCTGCAGGAGCCCTCGGGCCAGGTCAAGGAGGCGCACTCGATCTCCGCCGGGCTGGACTACCCGGGCGTCGGACCCGAGCACAGCTATCTGCACGACACGGGTCGGGTGAGCTACGTCTCCATCACCGATGCGGAGGCCGTCAACGCCTGCTTCGAACTGGCGCGGCTGGAAGGCATCCTGCCCGCGTTGGAGAGCGCCCACGCGCTGGCCGATGCCATGCGCGTCGCACCGGCCATGGGGAAGGATCAGACGATCATCGTCAATCTCTCGGGCCGGGGGGACAAGGATCTGCACTCCCTGCTCAAGGCCGCGCCGGAACGCTTCCAGGCCACACGGGGCAAGGAGGGCCGATGAACGCGGAATCCGCTACCACGCTGGGGTATGATAGCTCCGGTTAGAACCGGGGCGAGGAAGCCGACACCCTCACAGGGGGTGTGTCCGATTGCGGCGATGATTACTCTCACGGGTAATTTGAGAGAATACGATGGATTTCACACAATATCTTCCGACGGCGATTGGGCCGATCGAGAATCATCAAACTGGCCTGCCCCGCATCGCCAAAGATCCCGGTCTAACGTCGGCCGTGGAGGATGCAGTGCGGACCGTCCCCACGCATCACGACCTGTACCTTGGCGACGCACGAAGGATGACGCAACTGAAGCCCCAGTCCGTCCATCTCGTACTCACGTCGCCTCCCTATTGGACGCTCAAGGAATATCGGAAGTCTGAGGGACAGTTGGGCAACATCGAGGACTATGAAACGTTTCTCATTGAACTCGATCGGGTCTGGGAGCGATGCTTTGAGGCTCTTGTCCCGGGCGGTCGCCTTGTTTGCGTGGTCGGGGATGTCTGTCTCGCACGCCGCCGCAATCAGGGACGGCACACGGTTGTCCCTCTTCATGCTTCCATCCAAGAACATTGCCGCCGGATCGGATTCGA
>JBGPEV010000344.1:0-4345 GCA_041482995.1 bacterium
CTGGACCCGTAACGCCCATGGGTGCGGGCTCGGCGGCATAGAGGTCCACCTGTACCTGGTCGCGCACGCCGCGCTTGCGGCAATCGTACTCCAGCAGCATGGCTGCCTCGTAGGGTGCCGCCGGGCATTTATAGGCTGGGGCGGCGGTAAGCACCACGAGCCTTCCCGAACGGAAGGAGCGGAGAGCATCGCGCAGGCTTTCCGCGCCGGCAAGCGTGTAGAAGTTGTGCCCGGCTTCGGGCAGGCCGGGGATGGACGCGGGTGCCAGCTCGGCTCCCAGCGCTATCACCAAGTGCTCCCCTTGCACCGTCTTGCCGTTGACGGTGACCCGCCGCGCCTCGGGCTCGATGCGCTCGATCTCGCCACGCACGATCTCGATGCCCCGGCGGCACAGACGCTCCAACGGACGGGAGATCTGCCCGGCCCTCCGCCCGCCCGTCATCAGCCAGAGCAGCGAGGGCTGGAACAGGTGCCGGGTTTCCCGCTCCACCAGCACGACGCGGTGCTGGTGGGGCAGCAGCTTGCGGAGCGTGTTGGCGGCCACCAGGCCGCCTACGCCGCCGCCGAGCACCACAACGGTACGCGGATCGTTCATGTTTTCATCTTCCTGTTCGGGAATATCCGGGCGGCGACGGCTTTTCAGCCGCCAGCGCAATGAAGGCCGCGCCGCACGTGGTGGCGCGGCCCAGCCACAAATCGACGGGCGCCAGCAGGCGGGCCAGCATCGCCTGCGGCGGATAAAACACCGCACCGTGCATCCGCTCCACGTGGAGCCCGGCTTGCTCCGCCAGCCGGCGAAGCTGTCCGGCGGAACGAAATCTGGCCGCGCGCCACAGGCGCGAGCCTGCCCAGCCGCGCAGCCGCCGCAGCACGGCCCAGGCACTCCAACCGCCCAGTTCGCCCATGACGAGCCGGCCGCCCGGTGCAAGCACACGCGCCATCTCCCGCAGGGCCGAACATGCATCCGCGACGAAGCACAGCACCGTGACCGCCAGCACCACATCGAAACTGCCGTCCGCAAAAGGCAACTGTGTTGCATTGGCCAATTGCAGGTCGATCCGGGCGTCTTGCTCCGCGGCGCGGCGCCGGGCGGCCGCGATCATTTCCGGCGAGGCGTCCACGCCCCGTACCAGGGCACCCCGTTGCGCGGCGGCCACTGCATATGCGCCGTCCCCGCAGCCCACGTCCAGCAATCGCAGGCCCGCCAGGGGACCGGCCATGCGCCAGATCAGGGCCTGCTCGATCTCCTCGGTAATGGCCCCGAGGGAACTTTCGCGCCACGTGCGATAGGCGTCCGGTTGCACCAGGTCCACGGTTCGCACTCACCTCAGAACACCAGAACCCGTTCCGCCTGCTGCGTCCAGTCGGTGAGCTCTTCCATGCTGCTGCGGCGGCAGCCCTCGGCCAGTTCCCCGTCGGTGATCCCGCGGGCGTCCATGCACGAGCCGCACACGCCGATCTCGCCGCCTTTGCGGGCAACGATGTGCAGCATGTGCTCGATCTTGTAATAGCCCTGCGGCACCTGCTGGCCGCTCTTGGCGCAGGACGCCGCGTCTCCGATCAGGAACACGCGCACCCGCTCGCCTTCCCGCTTGGCCAGCGAGCCGGCCAGACGCAGAGCATTGTAGCTGCGCTCCGTACCATAGGGCGGATCGTTGAGAATGAATAACGTGTTTGGCATGACGATTCTCCCTGAAGCCGCCCGGCTCACAGCCGGGCTGCCGCCGCCACGACTGGCCAGCCGCGCGCCCGCCACTCCGCCACGCCGGCTTCCATGCGAACGGCCCTGAATCCCTTGCGCCGCAGCACTTCTACGGCTTCCAGCGCCATCACGCAGTAGGGGCCGCGGCAATAGGCGACGACCTCCCGGGCGCGGGGCAATTCCGAGAGGCGGCGCTTGAGTTCCCCCAGGGGGATGGACTGGGCGCCAGGCAGGTGCCCGGCCCGGTACTCCTCGCCGGGCCTCACATCCAGCACCGTCACAGCTCCCTTGTGCACTCGTTCCAACAACGCCTCACGATCGACCGGCTCCAGCGCCTTGCGGCTGTCCAGGAACAGCCGGGTCACTTCGCCGATCTCGGCCAGTCTCGATTGGCCGAGGTCGCGGAATGCGACAAAGAAATCGGACACCGCGGCGTCCGCCAGCCGGTAGTGCACGAACTGCCCCCGCTTGGTGGCCTCCAACAGCCGCCCGCGCCGCAGCACCTGCAGATGATGGGACGTTGCCGCGACACTCAGCCCGGTATGCCTGGCCAGCACCTCCACCGTTTTCGGGCCCTGGCACAGCAAATCCAGCAGTTCCAGCCGGCGCGGACTGGCCACCGCATGCCCGACGCGGGCCAGGTGGCCGTAGACGCTGTCCTTGAAATCTCGTTCTCCCATATTCAAACGAATACTTGAACATTAACCCGAAGTCAATCCCCCGCCGCTCAGGGGTGGTCGTACCCGTCGCTTGACAGGTCCCGCCCCCCTCGTTAGGTATGCCTCCATTGCCCAAACGGGAGGACCACCCGGGAGCGTCCGCCAAGGTGGCGCTCCCGGGGCCGCAACGCGGAAGCCGCCATGCCGATCGACTACGACAAGCTGATGCAGTGGCAGTCCCCCGACGTCGAGCACAGCTACACCCAGCGGGACACGATGCTCTACGCCCTGGGGCTGGGGTTCGGCGCCGATCCCCTGGATGTGGCGCAGTTGAGGTTCGTCTATGAGGAAGACCTGCAGTGCCTGCCCACCTACCCGGTCGTCTTGCCCCATTCCGCGTTGCGCCGCGCCAACCTGGGGATCAACTACACGATGGTGGTGCATGGAGAGCAGTCGCTCAAGGTGCATCGCCTGCCGCCGGTCGAAGGAGTGGTGATCAGCCGCATCCGGGTTACCGGCGTGTTCGACAAGGGGAAGGACAAGGGCGCGCTGATCCTCACGGAGCGGGAAGTGCTGGACAAGGCAAGCGGCGCGCCCATCGCCACGCTGGGCTCCACCACCTTTGCCCGGGGCGACGGTGGATTCGGCGGCCCGAGCGGCCCCGCCCCGGAACCGCATCCGGTGCCCAAGACCGCGCCGGAGCTGACCTGCGATCTGCCTACGTGGCCGCAATCGGCGCTGATCTACCGGCTGAGCGGCGACTACAATCCGCTCCATGCCGATCCCACCACCGCCAAGGCCGCCGGTTTTCCGCGTCCGATCCTGCACGGGCTGTGCACTTTCGGGGTGGCCGGGCACGCCCTGCTGAAGACCCTGTGCGGGTACCGGCCCGAGCGGCTGAAGGCGATGCAGGTGCGCTTCTCCGCCCCGGTGTTTCCCGGCGAGACCATCCGCACGGAGATGTGGGGCAAGGGCCCGGTCGTCTCCTTCCGCTCGCGGGTGTTGGAACGCAACGCCGTCGTGCTCAACAACGGCCGCGCGGAGATCGCGGCGTGAGCGGTCCCGATCGCGACGCCGCTCCCACGTGCCGCGGCTGCCTTCCGATTCCACCGGGCAGCCGTTAGCCGCCCTTTCCGCACCCACGCTCAGCCGGGCCGTTGCCATGTCCGATGCCATCGCTACCCTGCAACCGCTGTTCTACCCCCGCTCCGTGGCGGTGATCGGGGCTTCGCAAGACGCCAAGAAGATCGCCGGGCGGTCGCTGAAGAACCTGCTCGCCTACGGCTACAACGGCACGGTGTACGCCGTGAACGCCAAATCGCGCGAGGTGCAGGGCCTGCCCGCGGTGCCCACCGTGCGGGAAGTGCCCGGCGCCGTGGACATGGCCCTGATCGTCGTACCCGCCGCCGGGGTGCCCCGGGCGATGGAGGATTGCGCGGCCAAGGGCGTCAAGGGCGCCATCATCCTCAGCTCCGGCTTCGCCGAGATGGACGCGGACGGCCGCGCCGCCCAGCAGCGGGTCACCGCCATCGCGCGCGAAGCGGGCATCCGCGTGGTGGGGCCCAACTGCATGGGCACCTTCAACGTGCGCACGGGCATGTACGCCACGTTCTCCCAGTCCTTCGAACACGGCCTGCCCGGGGCCGGCAGCATCGGCATCGTCAGCCAGAGCGGAGCCTTCGGCGCCCACTGTTTCGTGAGCGCCCGCGAACGGGGGCTGGGCCTCAGTCTGTGGGCGACCACCGGCAACGAGTGCGACGTGGACCTGGGCGAGTGCTTGGAGTTCATGGCCGCGGATGAGACCACCGAAGTGCTGCTCCTCTATATGGAGGGCTGCCGGGACAAGGACAAGCTGGTGCGCGGCCTGGAACTGGCGGCCGCCAAACGCAAGCCGGTGCTGGTGCTGAAGGTGGGCCGGACGGAACTGGGCGCCCAGGCCGCCGCGTCCCACACGGCGTCCCTGGTGGGCTCCGACGCCGTTTAC
>JBGPEV010000345.1:0-4343 GCA_041482995.1 bacterium
GGCGATGAAATACCTCGGCGAGCAAGCCGACATCCACTGCGGCGGCATCGACCACATTCCGGTCCACCACACCAACGAGATCGCCCAATCCGAGTGCGCCACGGGCCAACCCTTCGTGCGCTACTGGCTGCACGGCGAGCATCTGGTGCTGACCAAGGAGGATGGCGCAGCGGGCGCGGGCGAGCAGCACTTCAAGCGCATGGGCAAGTCCGAGGGCAACCTGATCACGCTGCAAACGCTGATCGACGCGGGTTATGAGCCCATGGCCTACCGCTACCTGTGCCTCACCAGCCACTACCGCAGCTACCTCAACTTCTCCGAGGCGGCGCTGAAGGGGGCGGACAGCGCGTTGATGGGGCTGAGGAAGCTGCTCAGGGACTTGGGCGCCGCGCCGCCCACCGCGAGCGCCGCTGCGATGTCGCCCGTGCAAACGCAACTGCTCAGCGACCTGTGCGACGACCTGAACACGCCCAAGGCGCTTGGCACCTTGTGGATGGCCCTGCGGGACGAGACTCTCACGCCTCAAGACAAGGCCGCCGCCGCCGCGTTCGCGGATCAAGCGCTGTCACTGGGCCTGTTCGACTTCGCGCGGCTGGAGACCACGCAGGAGGTCCCGGCGCGCGTGAAGACGCTGGCCGAGCAGCGCTGGGCCGCCCGTCAGGCCAAGAACTTTGCCGAGTCGGACCGCCTGCGCGACGAGCTGGCCCGCCAGGGCTACGCCATGCGCGACCGCAAGGATGGGTATGACCTGGTGCGGGCGGGGTAGCGGGTGCAGTCGGGCGGGGCGAAACGAATGGGCAGCCCTACGCGCTTGCCCGGCGCGGCCGGGCGGCGGGTTTGCGCCGCTTCACGATTTGGTGTGCGATGGCCCCGTCCCGTACGGAGAGCTGGAGTCCCAGCGCCTTCAGAATGCATTCGAGGCTGTGCAGGCGTGGGTTGCCGCGTTCGGTGAGCATGTTTTGGATGGAGACGCGGTGCAGACCTGTGTCTCGCGCGAGACCTTGCGAGCCGCCGTATTTCGCCTGAACCACTGTCTTTAGCCCCGTGAGGAACGTCGCGCCGTCCTCGGCCAGGCAGGCATTCAGGTAAGCAGGCACCTCGTCTGGATGATCCTTCAGGCGTTGCACCAGGTAGTCTCGCCAGTTGCGGGCGGGCATCTTCAGTTCTCCTCGAAGTATTGCCGATACAGCATCGCGGCGGCGCGAATGTCCGACCGCTGGGAGCGCTTGTCTCCGCCGCAGAGCAGCAGCACAACGCGCCGGGGCTCCTTGGCGACGTACAAGCGATACCCCGGGCCGAAGTGCAACCGCGCCTCGAACAACCCGTGCTGGCCGTTCAGCGGCTCATGGTCCCCGAAGGCGCCCTGTTAGAAGCGCTCGATGCGGGCGGTCACCCGATGGCGCATCGACTCATCCAAGGCTTCCAGCCATTCGATCACCGGCCGCCGGCCAGCGGGCGTTTCATAGTAGGTGACCGTCTAGAGCGGCAGGGGTGACATGAAATAGGGTAATTTATAAATTACTCAACTGCAACCGGAAGTCGACGGCTTGGGGCGAAGGCGGAGCAAGACCGCGTTACCTGTGGGGCGGCCATCCCAATCGCCCGCCGGTCACAACGGGGGCGTAGGCAGGCAGGCGAGACGCCCGCCCCACTGGCAAGAGGAGGCGGGGGGTGAGGACGGGTGCTTCTACTTCCCTTCCACCTTGCGCTTCCACAACTCCCAGGCGCGGGGCTGGATGCTCTTGTTGGTCTTCATCGCCAGTTCCGCTTCGCCCGGACTGAGGAACCGCACGGCACCCAGCTTCATCGCCTCGGACTGGAGGCGGGCGTTGGTCTCCGTGTAGACGGCGCGGAAGACCACTTCCAGCAGGGACTCGCCCACGGCCACCGAGCCATGGCCGCGCATCAGCGCGACCGGATGATTGCCCAACGCCTCAGCCAGGGCATCGCCCAGCTTCGGGTTGCGTACGAGCATGTCCGTGTCGCCGGCGGCCGTGTGGATATCGAACACGGGCACGGTGCCGCCCAGGAAGGAACTCATGTGATAGATCGGCCGCAGCCCCGCATCGGTCACGCCGAAGGGGATTACCGCCGGGGAGTGGCTGTGCACGATGGCCTTCACGTCCGCGCGCGCCTTGTAGATGCCGCTGTGGATGAAGCGCTCCAGGTAGGCCGGACGCTTGTCGTCGCCCACCACGTTGCTCTGCAGGTCGATGGTCTGGATGTCCGCGCGGGTGACCAGCCCCGGCGCCATGCTGCGCGCCATGAAGAAATGGTTGGCGTCCTTGGGATCGCGCACGCTCACGTGGCCGAAGCCGTCCACCACGCCCTGGTCGTAGAGAATATGGTTGGCCGCCACCAGATCGTCGAGCAAGGCGGCATCCGCGCCCGCGGATTGGGCGTTGGCCCGCGCCGCGAACAGCACACTTGCCGAGGCGCCTACGGCCGCCACTTTCAGAAAGTCACGTCGATTCATGGTCCCCCTCCATGCCGGATCGAACTGCCATTGAGATGGGCGATGATGCCCCGTCGTACACTGCCGATAACGCCAAAAGCACCGGGTTTAGTCCCATTTCCAATTCGTTCCGTGAACGTTCCGCAGGGTAGGCGCGCGGCACGCTGCGCCCCTACGGATGGCGTTTCTGAACCTTTGATGTAGAAACCGTTCAATCCCTGCGGTAGGCGTATGAAAGAACGGGCTAGCGGTTAGCCGAGCGCTTCTTGCGGCCCCAGTCCATGCCGAGGAAGCGCTGGAAGCCTTCCACGGCGCCGGGAATGAGCGGATCGAGGGCGGCCAGTTCTTCCGGACCCACCCAGCGGGTCTCGGCGACTTCCTCCGGGCGGGGGCGCAGGGTCTCCAGGTTGTCCACCTCCACCTCCACCCAGAACAACTCGAACTCGCGCGTGACGCTGGGGCTGGTACCGAGCAACAGGCGGCCGGAGCCGTGGAGGTTCACCTCCTCGAGCAGTTCGCGCTCCGCCCCCTGGGCGGGGGTTTCACCCGCTTCCAGCACGCCGCCGGGCAGTCCCCAGAAGCCGGCCGCGCGCTGGACCGTGTCGGAGCGGCGGATCATCAGCACCTTGCCCTTGTGGCGCACGACGGCCAGCACGCCCTTGGGCCGGTGCAGGGCGCGGCGCAGGCGGTAATGACGGGTCTGCCCATCGACGATGTGGATGTTCTTCAGGTTCACGTACTTCTTGACCAGCCGGTCCATGTCCTGGCTCTTGCTGGCGAGGGAAGGCAGCTTGGGCAGGATGAACGTCTCGAAACTCTCTTGGGCCAGCCCGGCGTGCAGGCCGGCGTCCAACTCGCCGGCGAAGCGCTCCAGCCGCTCGCGGTCCTTGTAGTGGCCCAGGCGGCCGTTGCTGCCCAGCAGCAGGCGGCGGCTCAGCTTGAGCAGGCTCGCCAAGTGGTTGAGGTACTCGATCTCGGTGAGGAAGAGCCGATCGAGCGAGATCGACTCCCACTGGTCGTAGATCACGAGCAGGTTGTGCACATCCTCCCGCAGGTAGCCGTGAATTTTCTCCGGGATCGGACCCGTCGCGCCCCGGGAGACGATGTCGGTGAGCATGTAGCTCACTTTCTTGGAGGTGATCTGGGCCTCGCGCTGGATGCCGAACAGTTCCTCCAGCTTCTTCAGGGAGATGTTCGTGTTCTGCGTGCGGCGGTAGAACTCGAGCTTCAGATCGATGTGGTGGAAGGATTCCAGCAGGCCGGCCTGGTCTTCCGGCACGCCGTAGCGCGCGAAGCGCTCCTGCAGCCAGGGGATGTCGTTGTCCGTGCCGGAGAAGCTGAGCAGCTTGGGCTCGCCGTTGCGGCGCTGGAATTCGGCCAGATGGTTGAGGAACCAGTGCATCAACTCCGGCTCATCTTCCCGCCGCGTGACGGTGGCAACGGTGGAGAGGCAGCACTGCCGCGCGGGATCGTAGTGTTCCAGTCCGATCATGCAGATCACCGCCGGTTCCTTGGGGAAGGAATTGGCCATCTCCAGGTCGAACCCGAGGTGTTCGGCGCCCAGGCGGTTCAGGCGCACCGGCAGTTCCGTCTGGTCAATGTTCATGTGGCCGCGGGTACGGGCAGGCAGCGTGCTGCGTTTCGGGACTCCCGGGGCGGATCCGTCTTCCCCGGCATATTCAGGCGGTCATACGCCGTGCGCGCGAAAATGGGAACCCCTCGCGCGGACCCGCCCGCGATTTTCATTGCCTCCCGTGCGGCGGCGGCGCCGCGGCGCGGCTGCCGGTGAACCCGTTCACCGCTCCCGCGGGTGACGTCAAGAGTTTTGTGTCAGAGGAAAGAGGATACGGATGCCCTGGTTTTCGTTTTCATTGGTAAAGACCGCATA
>JBGPEV010000346.1:0-4341 GCA_041482995.1 bacterium
CGCACCGTGCGGGAGCTATCGGAGATTGTCTACGATCCCGATACCGGTGCGCCCCTGCGCATGCGCGGCACCGTGCAGGACATCACCGGGCAGAAGGAACTCGAGATCAAATTGGTGCAATCCCAGAAGCTGGAAAGCCTGGGATTGCTGGCCGGCGGTATCGCGCACGACTTCAACAACCTGCTCACGGGCATCCTCGGCTATGCCAGCCTGTCGCAGCAGTTGGCGCCCCCGGGCTCGCCCTTGCTGGAATACCTGGGCCAGATCGAAGCGGGCGGGCGCCGGGCCGCCGAGTTGTGCCAGCAGATGCTGGCCTATGCGGGACGGGGCCGCTTCGACGTGCGGCGCCACGACATCAACGCCATCGTGCGCGATACGGTGCCGCTGCTGGAGGTGTCCATCTCCAAGAAGATCGCGCTGCTGTTGCACCTCGCCGAACCGCTCCCGCCAGTGGAGGTGGATGGATCCCAAATTCGCCAGATCGTAATGAACCTGGTGACCAACGCCGCGGACGCCATCGGCAACGCGGCGGGGCGGATCGCCATCACCTCGGGCGTGATGCAAGCCGACCGGGACTATCTGGCGCAAACCTACCTGGCGCCGGACCTGCCGGAGGGCAGCTACGTCTTCCTCGAGGTGAGCGACACCGGGACGGGGATGTCTCCGGAGGTGCGGAAGAAGATCTTCGATCCCTTCTTCACCACCAAGTTCGCCGGGCGGGGCCTGGGCCTCGCCGCCGTGCTGGGCATCGTGCGGGCGCACCGGGGTGCCCTCAAGGTCTATAGCGAGCCCGGCCGGGGTTCCACCCTGCGCCTGCTGCTGCCCGCCGCGACCGGCGCGCTGCCCCGGGCGGGTGCGCCGGCGCCGGCCGTATGGCGCGGGGAGGGCCTGGCGCTCGTCATCGACGATGAAGCCAGCGTACGCGGGGTGGCCGCGCGCCTGCTGGAATCCCTCGGATTCACCGTCGCCGCCGCCGATGGCCGTAAGGGCGTGGCCAGCTTCCGCGCCCAGGCCCAGCCGGTGCGGCTGGTCTTGCTCGATCTCACCATGCCCCACATGGATGGCGAGGAGACGTTCCACGCCCTCAAGGAAATCGACCCGGGGGTGACCGTGGTGCTGATGAGCGGCTTCACGCAGCAGGAGGCGCTGGACCGCTTCGCAGGCAGCGGCCTCGCCGCCTTCCTGCAGAAGCCCTTCACGCTCGCATCCCTGCGGGAGACCCTGCAGGGCATATTCGCGGGCAGGGCAATCCAGCAGTGACGGCCGTCCACGTCCCGGGAAAACCGGCCGCTCCCTATCGCGACCCCCCCTCCACTGCGCCGCTTCGTCTGTCTGTTCCATGATTGCCCCGCCCGCGCGCTGGCGGCCGTTCTTGTCCCCCGCAAGGGGGCGTGTTAACAATCAACGTTTCCGCCCTGGGCGCCATCGGCACCGCTTCACCCATGGCGCTCTGCAAGCGGGCCACTTCCCTTTTACCGGTACTCCCGTCATGACTGGCCGACTGTTCCTGCAAATTCCCGGACCCACCAACCTGCCCGAGCCCGTGCAGCGGGCGATGGACATGGCCCTGATCAACCATCGGGGCGCGGATTTCATCGCGCTGACCAAGAAGCTCCTGCCCCGGCTGAAGCAGGTGTTCAAGAGCAAGGAGGGCACGCCCATCATCTTCCCCAGTTCCGGTTCCGGGGCCTGGGAATCCTCGCTGGTGAACACGCTCTCGCCGGGCGATGCCGTACTGGCGTTCTCCATCGGACAGTTCAGCGGCGATTGGGCCAAGGCCGCCCGGGCACATGGCTACAAGGTGGACCTGGTGGAGTTGCCCTGGGGCGGCGGCGTGCCGGAGGACGTGGCCTACGAGAAGCTGGCCGCGGACAAGAGCAAGTCCTACAAGGCGGTGCTGACCATCCACAACGAAACCTCCACGGGGGTCACCACCCACGTGAAGTCCCTGCGCGCCGCCCTGGACCGGGCCAGGCATCCGGCGCTACTGCTGGTGGATACCGTGAGCGGGTTGGCCAGCGCGGATCTGCGTTTTGACGAGTGGGGCATCGACGTGGCGGTGACCGGCTCCCAAAAAGGCCTGCTGCTGCCGCCGGGCCTGGGAATCCTCTGCGTGAGCCAGAAGGCGCTCAAGGCCATGGAGACCGCCAAGTCCCCGCGCTACTACTTCGATTGGGCGCCGATGATCGAGCGCAACCGCCAGGGCATCTTCCCCTACACGCCCGTCACGCAGATGCTTTATGGCATGGACGTGGCGCTCGACATGCTGCTGGAAGAGGGCATGGACAACATCTTCCAACGCCACTACCGCCTGGCCGAGGGCGTGCGCCGCGCCGTGAAGGCCTGGGGGATGGAGACGGTCGCCAAGTCCCCGGATGTCGCCTCCAACGTCCTCACGGCGGTGTTCCTGCCCCAGGGCTACGATGCCGACGCGCTGATCGCGCTCACCGAGGCCAAGCTGAATCTGGCGCTGGGCGCGGGATTGGGCCCACTGGCCGGCCGCGCGTTCCGCATCGGCCATCTGGGGTGGCTCAATGAGCTGGAGGTGCTCGCGACCCTGGGCGGGGTGGAACTGGGCATGAAAATGCTGAAGGTGCCCTTCCCGCTCGGAGCCGGCGTCAAAGCCGCCCAGGAGTGGCTCCTGGAAAGTCAGCCCGCGTAGGGTTCCGCCCCCGCGGTCCAGCCTTGTTGGCGCCTCCCGCAAGCGTCCGGCGCTGGCCCGCTCCCCCTCCACCGGGGGACCTTTGCGCGGTTCAATCTCCCGAGCGGCGCAGCGTGCGGACCATGACCGAGATTGAGGGATTTCAAGCGTGTAGGGGCGGATCGCGATCCGCCCCCGTCGGCCCGGCGCTGGCCCGCGCCAAGCAATGGGCACGGGCCGGTGGTTTGGGCTCATTCGCGGGCGCATAGCGCGGTGCTGCTGGCGCCTCCGGCAAGCCTACGGCGCTGGCCCCTACATTGTCCGCGGAAAGTCACCAGACCATCCCCGTGGCGTGCACTGTGTAGGGGCGCGCTGCTGCGCGCCCGCGGCGGTGCCTCCAACTTCGATTGATCGCCATCCGCCTCAGGCAACGGATGCGGGCCATGGGGCAGGCCGGCGGTTTGGGTTCGGTCGCGGGCGCATAGCCATGCGCACCTACACTATCTGCGGCGCGGCGCCTGGGCATCGCATTGGGGGTGTGTAGAGGCGGATCGCGATCCGTCCCTACAGGAGACCGGCTGCTATGCAATGCCGCCCACAGGGTGTGGTGCTGGGGGGGGAAATCGGAGTGGAGCCGGTCTGCTCAGAATCGCATGCGCCCCGCCTTGATCTCCTCGTACAGCGCGGGAGTAAGCGGCTGGTAGCTGCCCTTCGATTCGTCCCGGTAGTAGATGGGGTCGGGCTGGCTGGGGTCGAACCCCGCCTTCTGCAATTCCACCTTGCGCAGCTTGAAGGTGCTGGTGAGGTACAGGTCCTTGGCCAGCCGCACGAAGGCGGGCCGGGCGTAGGCGGCCAGGTGCTCCTGGGTGTGCTTGTAGAACGCGGCAGAATCGAATTTCGCGCCTTCCTCCATCAGCATCACGGCCATGCCCGCCCGGCCCTCGGCGCCGGGAATAGTGACGCCGAACACGCTGATCATGTGGATGCCGGGGTAGGACGTCAGCAGTTCCTGCACCTCCTGCGTCGAGACGTTCTCCCCCTTCCAGCGGTACGTGTCGCCGATGCGGTCCACGAAGTAATAGTGGCCGTTGGCGTCCTGCTTCAGCAGATCGCCCGTCTTGAAGAACACGTCGCCCTTCTTGAACACGTTGCGCAGCAGCTTTTTCTCGGTTTCGGCGGAATTGGTGTAGCCGCCGAAGGGTGTGGTGACCTTGATCTGCCCGAGCAACTCGCCCGGTTCCCCCGGCGGGCAACGGATGCAAAAGCCATTGGCGTCCCGGATGTACTCGTTGCGGTCCACGTCGTAGCGCACCAGGGCCAGGTTGTTGGGGAACTTGAGGATGGGGGTGCCGCAGGAACCGGGCACGTCGGCCAGGTTCACCAGATAGGCGTTTCCTTCGCTGGAGCCGTAAAACTCCCGGATGTGTGGCACCGCGAAGCGCTCCTGGAAGGCCTTCCAGATGTCCGGCCGCAGGCCGTTGCCCAGGATGCGCTCCACCTTGTGGGCGCGGTCATAGGCACCCGGCGGGGTATTGACCAGGTAGCGCAGCAACTCGCCGATGTAGATGAACGCCGTGGCCTGGAACTGCGTCACCTCCTCCCAGAACTTGCTGGCGCGGAACCGCCGGCTGATGGCCAGAGGCACCCCGTTGACGAGGGCCGATGCAAAGGCGATCAGGGCCCCGTTGCTGTGGTAGAGC
>JBGPEV010000347.1:0-4340 GCA_041482995.1 bacterium
ATGTTGCGCGCCGGTGTCGAAGGCGTGCTCGAGGGCGCGCACGCAGCGGGACGAGCGGTGCCGGTGGATCTTTGGCTGGTGCAGGCGCCCCACGCCACCCCCGCGATGCTCCAGCGCACCCTGCGCTACCTGGATCACAAGGAGGCGGAGCACCGCTACTGGGCCGCCGCGGGGCTGGGACATGCCGCGCATCCCGCGGCGCAGCCGGCCTTGGCGGCCCGGCGCAAGGTGGAACGCGACGCGAAGGTGCGGTCGGCCCTGGATGCCGCCTTGGCCCGCGCTTCCGCCTGAAGCCCCCAAGAGGCGGCGGCACGCTCCCGGCGCGCCGCCGCCTGTTCGGGTCTCATATGCTGAACCGATCGGCCGTTCCTTTCTCTGGAGTTGGGTCATGAAGATGTTCGATCCCCATATCCACATGACGTCCCGCACGACGGACGACTACGCCGCCATGGCCAAGGCCGGAATCGTGGCCATCGTGGAGCCCGCTTTTTGGCTGGGCCAGCCCCGCACGCAGGCCGGATCCTTCGAGGACTACTTCAACAGTCTGCTGGGCTGGGAGCGCTTCCGCGCCAGCCAGTTCGGCATCCGCCACTTCTGCACCATCGCCCTCAATCCCAAGGAGGCGAACAACCCGGCGCTCTCCGAAGCCGTGCTGGAGATGATGCCGCGCTTCCTGCAAAAGGACGGCGTCGTGGCCGTGGGCGAGGTGGGGTACGACGATCAGACGGCGGCCGAGGAAAAGCTCTTCGCCCGGCAGTTGGAGATGGCCGTCGAGTACGGCCTGCCCGTGCTCGTCCACACCCCCCATCGGGACAAGAAGCGCGGCACCGAACGCACCATCGCCCTGGTGCGCGAGTGCGGCGTGCCGGAGGAGCGCGTGCTGATCGACCACAACAACGAGGAAACCCTGCCCATCGTGCTGGACACGGGCTGCTGGGCCGGGCACTCCATCTACCCCAACTCCAAGATGGACGAGCACCGCATGGCCACGCTGGTCAAGCGCTTCGGAACGGAGCGCATCATCGTCAACAGCGCGGCGGACTGGGGCATCAGCGATCCCCTCAAGGTGCCCAAGACCGTGGACTGCATGCGGGACATGGGCATCCCCGAACAGGCCATCGAGCGCATCGTGTGGGACAACCCGGTCGAGTTCTTCTCCCAGAGCGGCAACATGGATCTGGCGGACATTGAGCAGCGCCCCAACATCAATCAGACCCAACTCTTCGACGGCAACTCGATCCTGCGCGCCGGGCAGAAGCCGGTGGTGGAAAAGTGAAGCTGCAAGGGAAACCGCGGATTACGCGGATTTCACAGATTTTTTTCAGGCCGGATTGGGGGCTCGGGCGAATGCTGGCGCCTTCCGTGGACGGCCGCCGCCGTGCCGGTGGGGCGATGGGCAACAACGCCATGTTGAATTGTGGGAATCACCCTTCCGATTCCGCGCATGACCGGCCAAATATCCAAGTCTAGCCAAGTTCATCGCAGTTGAAATCTGCGTCATCTGCGCAATCTGCGGTTCCTCCGGCCATTCTGTCCATGCATCCAACCGTCGTCATCAACGTCGTGGGGCTGACCGGCGAGTTGCTGGGTGAGCGCACGCCCCGGCTGGCCGCGTTTGCCCGCGCAGGGGCACAGGTCCCGTTGCGGCCCGTGCTACCAGCGGTGACGTGCAGCGTGCAGTCCAGCATGGTCACGGGGCTCGCCCCCACGGAGCACGGCATCGTCGCCAACGGCTGGTACTTCCGCGACCTGGCCACGGTCTGGCTGTGGCGGCAGGCCAACCGCATCGTGAAGGGCGAGAAGGTGTGGGAGGCCGCCCGCCTGCGCGACCCCGCGTTCACCTGCGCCCAGCTCTTCTGGTGGTACAACATGTACGCCGCCGTGGACTGGTCGGTGACGCCGCGCCCCATGTATCCGGCGGACGGCCGCAAGGTGCTGGACATCTACAGTCAGCCCGCCGGCCTGGGGGCGCGGCTCAAGGCGGAACTGGGGCCGTTCCCCTTCTTCAATTTCTGGGGTCCCAAGGCGGACCTCCACTCCAGCCAGTGGATCGCGGCCTGCGCGAAGCGGGTGTTCGACTGGCACCGGCCCACGCTCACGCTGGTTTACCTGCCGCACCTGGACTACAACCTGCAGCGCCTGGGGCCCCACCACCCCGCCATCGCCCAGGACCTGGCCGCCATCGACCGGGTGGCCGGCGAACTGATCGGCCACGTGCAGGCGGCGGGCGCGCGCGTGATCGTGCTCTCGGAGTACGGCATCACGGACGTGTCCGGTCCCGTCCACATCAATCGCGTCTTACGCGAGGCGGGGTTGATCGCCGTGCGGCCGGAGGTGGGCTTGGAGCAACTGGACTGCGGCGCCAGCGAGGCGTTCGCGGTGGCCGACCATCAGGTGGCCCATGTCTATGTGCGCAACCCCGCGCGCATCCCGGCGGTGAAGGCGCTGCTGGAGCGCGTGCCCGGCATCGAGCGCGTGCTGGACGAGGCGGGCAAGCGCGAAGCGGGCCTGGCCCATCCGCGCGCGGGCGAGTTGGTGGCCGTCTCCCGCGCCGACCGCTGGTTCACCTACTACTATTGGTTGGACGACCGCCTCGCGCCGGATTATGCCCCCACGGTGGACATCCACCGCAAGCCCGGCTACGACCCGGCGGAACTGTTCATCGACCCCAAGATTCCGTTTCCGCCGGCCAAGGTGGCGTGGATCCTGCTCAAGAAGGCGCTGGGCTTCCGCTACCTGATGGACGTGATTCCCCTCGACGCGACCCTGGTGAAGGGTTCCCACGGGCGCCTGACCGAAGACCCGCGCCAGGGGCCCGTCTTCCTCACGAGCGAGCCCCGCCTGTTGCGCGGCGATTCCGTGACCGCCCAGGACGTCAAGGCGCTCACGCTGGAGCACGTGTTTGGATAATGTGTCCTACGCCGCTTCGAACGCCTGCCAGTCGATACCCAATTGGTGAACGGCGGCGCGGAGCGTCCCGAGCTTTAGGTCGCGAGCGCCCCAATCGGGAAGAACGGTTGCTCGATTGAGCGCTGGAATGAACCACTTCCGGTGTGAACCTCTGCCGCGTCGCGGGCTTTCTTCGCAACCTATTCGTCTCATACTAAATTGCTTTCAAGTTGAGGCTTTCAATCCATGGCCAGGCCGCCAGCTTATGGATGCGGGTCCGGTCCGGTTCGAAGGCAGCCAAGGCTTCACACAAGCGGTCTTCGACGGCGTCCAGGCTGGCAAACACCTGGTTGTGGAAAGACTTCTCCCGTAGTTCGTCCCAAAGGTGCTCGACCGGGTTGAGTTGGGGGGAATAGGGCGGCAAAGGCAGCAGGGTCATGTTGGCCGGCACCTTTAGGGCGCGTGCGCGATGCCATCCCGCGCCATCGAGTACCAGGACAATGAAATCGTCCGGGTGGCGCCGCGCGACCTCGGCCAGGAAGATGTTCATGCCTTCGGTGTCAGCATTGGGCAGGATCAGGCTGTCCAAGCAGTCATCCCATGGCGACAAGGCTGCGTAGGCGTAAATGTATTCCCGCACCATGGCGGCCTTGACGTCGGGACGGATTGGGTGCGGCCCCCAGCAGCGGCGGGGATCGCTGATGCGCCCGAAGCGCCCTTCATCCTGAAACATCAGCCGTACCTTGCGGCCGTTGGCGTGCTGGGCGAGTTCCTTCAGCGTTTCCGGGAGTTTTTTTTCCAGCCTTCTCGCAGCTCGGGGTTCCCCTTGGGATGATGTGGGCGCGGCGCAATCTTGCGCCAACCGTGCCGCGCCAGCAGCCGGTATACGGTCGAATCGGGCACGGCCCGCCCAATCGCTTTCTCGTAGGCCGTCTTGAGCGGCGCGACGACCAGGATTCCACCTTGCCCGGCTTGCGCCAAAAACGGCTCCAGGAATGCCGTCTCCTCCGCGACGGTCATATGCTGGCGCCGCCTGCCGCCCCACTGCGGACGCGGCCGCTCCGGCTGTTCGGCTTGCCGGCAGAACTCCGCACGCAAACGGCTCACGCTGGCTTTTGTCCGGCCAATCACCCGGGCGGTGTCCGCTATCGTCATGCCATGAACCGACGGCAGCAACAGCGCTTGTGCCCGGCGCAACTCTCTCGCATCGCTGGTTGTCCTCACGACCTGCTCCGCTGCCGTTACCATTGCCGCAACGGTCCGTGGCTTCCGTGCCATGGGCAGACCTCCCGCAAGATATCGAGGGACTCTGCCTGCTTATCGCATATCCTCATCTTGAACGCAACTTCGTATCAGCTCCTCGTTGGGGTGTGATGACCGCAGAGCAACGTTGAAACCGGCAGACGCTGGTTCCCTCACACATACTTCCCCCCCAGCCCCGCCAACTTCTC
>JBGPEV010000348.1:0-4338 GCA_041482995.1 bacterium
CGGCCAATTGGAAGCGCTCAGCCACGGCGCCGATAATTCCTCGAGGGGGCCGCAGTCTACGCGCTCCAACAGGTCGATCAGGAAGGGGTTGTCCACGAAGCTGATGCGCGGGTCGGGCTTCACCCCTTCATAGTGATAGAGGATGCCGCCAAACGTCTCGCGCCGGAACGCGAAGCCGGGTGGAAAGCGATAGGTCTTGGCAAAGTCCATGGGTGTCAATCGCGAAACAACCAAACAGCGATCCGCAGATGGCGCAGATTTCACAGATTATTCCAGCCGGACGTCGCTGCTGTGGCAGTTGAAATCTGCGTCATCTGCGAAATCTGCGGATCGCAGTTGTCTTTAGTACACGCCGCAGATGCCGTCGATGGTGAATTCTTCCAGCCGGGTGGCTTGCAGGTCGCCGGGAGCGGCCATGCCGGTCAGGTCCAGCTTGCGCGGAGCCGCGGGCGTGCCGCAGCAGGCGGCGCGGGGACCGCTCACGGGCGTCCCATCGGCGGAGGCCACGGCCGGCGTGCCCAGCCCAGGGGAAGCGGGAAGGTGCTCCATGCGGATGCGCCTCAGGATGAAGGGTGTCGGGACTGGGAATCGGCGCTGCGCCGCCGGCGGGAGCGATTGGCGCCAACCGCGAGCGTCCACCGCGCAGTGCCGGGCGCCTGCCGCAAGCGTCCGCCGATTCAGTGGCACCCTTATCGCATTTCCATGGGTTGGACGCCACATCGGAGTGCCGCTCAGGGAGGAGCAATGAACGTGACCGTCTACGGCTTGGTGGGACATGCGGGCCGCGTGGAATTGCCGCTGGAGTCCTTGGACCTGGAGGAGTTGGAACCGGGCCGGGAATTCGAGTACAAAGGGCGCATCTACGAGATCCGCTCGGTCACGGACCATGAGCAGGGCCTCCGCATCAATGTCGTGATGTCCGTCTCCATGGGCCGCCTCTAACAGGCTACGGTAAAACATCAATTTGAAGGGACAACAACTGCGAATCCGCAGATTACGCAGATTGCGCAGATTTTCTTGAGGGCCTTCGTGTCCATCTGCGCGGACGCCACACGGCGGGCCTGACGAGTTGAGATTTCATGCCCATTGGCTCCCCAGGCGGGTCCCAGCGGAAGATGGACATGCTGTCCGCGCTGAGCCGGCAGCATGCAAAAACCAGCGCTCAACCTCCAGATCGCAATTCAATCGGCGTAATCTGCGTAATCTGCGGATCGGCAGTTTTGCCGTAGCTTGATAACGGATGCGTCGGGGCGGTCCCCCCGACCACGCTTGCCCGCGGATTCTATCGTGTCCGCTCCCGCTGCCCCTGTGAATGCCCTGCCGCCCGCCGTTCCCGCGTTGAACGTGGTGCTGGTGGAGCCGCAGATTCCCCCCAACACGGGCAACATCGCCCGGCTGTGCGCCGCCACCCGCTGTCACCTGATCCTGGTGGGCAAGCTCGGCTTCGAACTGTCCGACGCCCATCTGAAGCGCGCGGGTCTGGACTACTGGGACTATGTGAGCTGGGAACACCGCCCGGACGGCGAAGCGTTCTTTGCGGCGGCGCCGCCTCGTGCGCTGCACTTGCTGACCCGCCATGCGAGCACGCCCTACACGGACATGCCCCTGCAACGGGGGGACTACCTGGTCTTCGGCAAAGAGACCACCGGGCTCGGTGCGGACCTGCTGAGGCGCTTTCCCGATCAATGCTTCACCATTCCGATGGCGGAACCCCGCGTGCGCTCGCTCAATCTCTCCTCGGCCGTGGCCGTGGTGGTCTATGACGCCCTGCGGCGCTTGGGCGAGTTGGGGACTTAGGGCGCCTGACAAAGCTGCTGAACCACAACGAACACAACGAACACGACGAGGATTCGATAGATGCGGTTCGGCGCGAAACGGGGTTTCAAGCCTGCTTTTCGTTGTGTGCGTTGTGCGCGTCGTGGTTCAAGGCAGGCGGCAGTTTTGTTAGAAGGTCTTAGACTCCGCCGTCGGGGTCACGCCCGAATCCTCTTGTGAAACTCCCGCTGGGTGCGTCAGAATACATCTGTGAAACCCGTTGCAACTGTGGAAGCCCAGAACCGGGCGAAATACGGGCTTCGCGCCCGGCGCATTGGGGGCACAATGGCCGGAATCTTGAATGCCTTGCACCGTACCGACGCTGAATTCCGCAGGGGGGAAAGGCCCCGGATGGCTTGAACCTGAATATCTACGACATTCTGTTCGTTGCGTTGCCGGTCGCCCTCTTTTTGTTGGGGTACGTCCGGGGCGCCTGGCGCGAGTTGCTGTCCCTGGCGGGAGTGGCGGCGGGTGCCGTGCTGGCAGGCCGCTACCACCAGGCGCTGGCGACGACGCTCAGCGCCCTGATCTCGGACCGGGATTTCGCCGCGCTGCTCTCCTTTGTGGCGATTCTGCTGGCCGGCTATTTGGCGGGGGGATTCCTGGGCGGGGTGGCCGATCAGCGCACGCGCAGCCACGCCCCCAGTGGCGGGGAGCGGCTGCTGGCGGCGCTCTTCGGCGGATGTAAGGGCGGCGTCCTGGACCTGGCGGTCTATTGGATCGTGCTGGCCTACATCCCCGCGTTCCAGGCGGAATTGCGGGATTCCCGCGTCGCGCAAGCGGTGGGGCAATTGCTGGGCCTGCTGGCGCGGCACAATCCCCTGGGATGAGCGGGGCGGCCCGCCCCGCCCGGCGAAACCGCTCCGCGCAGGGCGGCTGCGGCGCGCGGCGATGGACCGGCAGGTGAACCCAGAGTACCCAGAGTTGAGTACCCAGAGCGAGGTAAATGGCGATGGCGATCGGCCGCGCGATGGACCGGGTACCCGCCCCTGCTGGGGCGCCGGTGGCGCTGCCGCCGCGGGCGGGGTCGCCAGCCTCGCCCCACCGCACCGCGCTGCCCGGCGTCGCGCCACTTCTGCTGCTGGCGCTGCTGGCGCTGCTGGCCGGGGGGTGCACGCCGCGCTTGTTCAAGGCCGCCCCGCCCCCATCGGAAACGCTCGGCCCCACCGTGGATTCCGTCGTGGTCGAGCCGTTCGCCCTGGCCAAGGACGTGAAGTTGAACACCGCGGACGTGGCGATGTTCCGCGAGCAATTGGAAACGGAGCTGAAGACCAAGCAGGGGATCCGCATCTTCCCGCAACCGCCCACTACGCTGCCGAACACGGCGGTGTTGGCCGCCAGCTTGACCCGCTACCAGGTGCGGGAACAGACCGCCGATTCCTTCCTCCTGCGCACCATCGACGTCACCCTGGAGGTGAAAGCGCGGCTGGGGAACGAGCAGACCCCTTCCATCACGCTGCGCCGCACGGTCTCCTATCAAAAGCTCTATCCCGGCTCCCAAGGGGTGGCGGCGCTGGAGTTCGACCTGCACAACGCGGCCAAGGAACTGGCGCTGATGGTGACCGAAGCGCTGGTGCCGGGCGAGACCTCGGGCCTGACGCTCGTCCGCGCCGTGGATCGGAGCGGGGGCGGCGACTGGTCCCTGCCCAGCCTGAACAAGGCGATCGATTATGCGACGCGGCGGCGCGACAGCGATGCGCTACGCATGTGGTCCCTGGTGCTGTTCAATCCGGAGACGCCGGACAGTCCCGGGGAATTCCGGGTTTCCGAGCGCACGCTGGCGTGGCTGCGCGACCGGGCGGTCGACGAGGAGGTGCTCGCCAAGCTGGCGCCGCTCGTGAAGGTCAAGCCGCTGGAACTGGTGCCGTTCCGCGGCAGGGTGCGCCAGGCGTTGGGCGGCGAATCGGCGCTGGCGTCCCAGGTGCTGCAGCTCTCCGATACCCATGCCGACCACGTTCACCTGAACCTGTATGCGGCCCACCTCGATCTGTATCGCATCTACCTGCGGGACAAGCGGTACGACGTGGCGGCCTATCATCTCTCCCGCGCCTACGCCCACTATCCGCGCCCGGAGTTGCTGGAGGCCTGGATCAAGCTGCAGACCGACCGGGAGTTGCTGTCGAACGTGGTCAAGCCGCCCAATCTGTTCTGGCTTTATCTACGCATACCGCCCCCGCGCACCGCGCTCGTAACGACGGGCGCGTTCGACCGGGCGGTGCTCCCACCCCAGGCCTTTGAGGAGACGTTGGAGCCGCAGGCGCCCGTCCCACCGCCCCAGCGCGTGGAACTGCCGCCGCCCGCGGTCGTGCCGCCGCCGCGTCCTCCATCGGGCATCGCGCCAACGCCGCGTCCCAGGGCGCGTTGATGGGGCCGGCTGAGCGGGATCGAGACACGGCGTTGAAACCGCTGATTGCGCAGATTTCACGGATTATCAAGGGACAAGGAGGTCGCGGCGGCCGCAATTGAGGTGGTAGACATAGAGCGCCTTACAAAACTGCGGAATCACAACGAGCACAACGAACA
>JBGPEV010000349.1:0-4334 GCA_041482995.1 bacterium
AGCGCCTTGGGCGCTTTGCGCCAGCGCGCGGCGCCGGCGGGCTGCTCCTTCTCGACGCGCCGCGTTGCCGGCGCCTCCCGCAAGCGTCCGGCGCTGCCGGCGTGGAGCAGGGCGCACGGGTGAGGCGCGGTTTGGCGTGCCGCCAAAGTGGGGTATGATGCCCCGCACGCCGGCCCCTCGGGGGTTCGGTCCACCGCCACTCCAAGAGGGGGAGGCCGCTTCGTGGCCGAGATCATTCTGCCGCACCTGGGCTTTGCCACCGCCGAGGCCACGGTATTGCGTTGGCTAAAGGCTGTGGGCGACGCCGTGCATTCCGGGGACGACGTGGCCGAGTTGGCGAGCGAGAAGACCATCCACGTGCTGGCCGCCGCCGAGAGCGGCACGCTGCTGGCCGTCTATGCTCCGCCCGGCGCGATCGTGGAGCAGGGCCAGCCACTGGCTTGGATCGGCCAGGCGGGTGAGGCCGCACCCACGCGCACCCCGCGCATCGTGGGGTGGGAGCCGGAGATCGCCCCGCCGCCGCCAGGATTTCAGCCGGCCGGACGGGCCACCGCCCCGGCGCCGGCGGTGCATGCGCCGGCCACGTTCCAGAAGCCCGACCGCGAGTTCCTCAAGCACCAGATCCGCCGCGTCACGGGCCAGCGCATGGCGGCCAGTTGGGCCGCCCCCAAGGTGGACCTGTTCGCGGATGTGGACTTCACTCGCGTGGTCGCCCACCGGCAGGCGCTGAAAGACGCGGGGCAGGAGGGGCCCTCTTATAACGTCTACATCGCCCATGCCGCCGTGCGGGCGCTGGGCGACTTCCCGCACCTGAACCGGCACTGGATCGATGGCCAGTCCCTCCCCGTGGACGGCATTCACGTGGGGGTGGCCGTCGCTCAGGGGGAGAACCTGGTCACCGTCTCCATGAAGCACCTGGAGGGCCTGGGCCTGCTGGAGATCCAGCGCCGCTTCAAGGGACTGATCCGCAAGGCGGTCAGCATGTCCCTCACCCAGGACGAGCTGTATGGCAGCAGCCTCACGGTCACCAACCTGGGCGAGTTCGACGTGACCGGCTTCGCGGCCCTGCTCAATCCCCCCGAGATTTTCATCCTCGCCATCGGCGCCCTGCAGCAGCGGCCCGTGGTGAAGGACGGCGCGGTTGTGCCCTGCTGGCAATGCACGTTCTGCCTCAGCTTCGACCACCGCGGCGTGGATGGCGGCCCCGCCTCGCGCCTGCTCCAGCGCATCAAGCACTACCTGGAGCGCTACGGGGAAGGGGAGTAGGAGATGAACCCGGAGCAGGGCGCACCGCGGGGAGGAGCGCCAGCATGAAACCGCTGCATGCGATTTACGAGAACGGAGTGTTCCGCCCGGCCGAAACGGCGCACCTGGCCAAACGTTGTGAATCGAAGCGGGGAGCGGCTACAGCAGCTTGACCAATGCGGCGACGATGCCCATGCTGGCAGCGAGCATGACGCCCAGGCGCAGGGTGAGCCGAAGTTCCAACTGCGCGATGCGGGTCTCAATATCGCCGAAGCGCTTCTCGACATCGCCAAAGCGCTTCTCGACGTCGCCAAAACGCCTCTCGATCTCCACAAAGCGCATGTCCACTTCCGCGAAGCGTTGCTCCATGCGCTGTTCCAGGGCTTGCAGCCCCTGTTGGAGGTCTTCCTTGGTGACCAGCCGGCCATAGACCAGATCGGCCAGCGCCTCCGCCTGCACCTCGGCCTGGGCCTCGGAAACGCCGACGCCGGTGAGCCGCTTCACGTAAGCGTGCGTATCGAAGGGAATCGGATTGCGCATAGGACCAAACTAGCCGATTGCCGGCGGGGTGGCAATCCGATCACGCGCCCCAGCCGGCGTTTGCAAAGATCGCCGCCGCCACTCTCGCTCCCACAATCCATGGCCGCGGTTCGCGGTGCCCCCTAATACAGCTCAAACCGCAGCAGGCGGCACTCCAGCGCACCGTTGAACAGGATCGTGCGGCGGGAGGCGCGCAGGCCGATGGCTTTGATCAGGTCGGACTGGGTCGTGAACAGGTAGGCCTCCATGCCCTTGCAGCGCTGCTTCAGCACGTCGCCCAGGGTTTTGTAGAGGGGCTTGAGCGCCTCGATTTCACCCAGCCGCTCCCCGTAGGGCGGGTTGATCAGCACCACGCCCGCGCCATGTTGGGGCTGGAACTCCGCGGCGTCGCACACGGCGAACGCAATCGCGTCCTCCACGCCCGCCCGCCGGGCGTTCTCCCGCGCCGCCTCCACCATGCGCGGGTCCTGGTCACTGGCTTGGATCGCCACCCCGACGGGGCGGGCGGCCTGGCGCGCCTCCTCCACCAGCGCCTTGAAGTCGGCCGGACGGTAGTCGGGCCAGGTCTGGAAGCCGAAGCGCTCGCGCAGCAGGCCCGGGGCGCGGTTGCCCGCCAGCAGGGCCGCCTCGATGGGCAGCGTGCCCGTGCCGCAGAGGAAGTCGTAGAACGGCCGCTCGCCCCGCCAGCCTGTCAGGCCGATCAGGCCCGCGGCGAGGGTCTCCTTGAGCGGCGCCGCCCCCGCGCCCTGGCGGTAGCCGCGCATGAACAGCGGCGCGCCGGAGGAATCCAGGCTGAGCGTGCAGCGCCCGTTTTCGATGAAGGCGTGCACCGCCAAGTCCGGCCGCCCGGGGTTCACGTTGGGGCGCTTGTTGAACACGTCGCGGAAGCGGTCCACGATGGCGTCCTTGATGCGGCGGGAGAGGAACTGGGAATGGGTGAGGGTGGACTCCGGCCCCTGGCGTCCCAGCACCACGCGCACGGCGAGGGTCTGCTCCAGACCCATCAGCAGTTCCCACTGCACCCCATAGGCCTGCCGGTACAACTCCGCCTGGTCGGCGCAGGGGAACCCGGCCAGCACCCGCAGCACGCGCCCACCCGTGCGCAGCCACAGATTGGCCTGGTAGCAATCGGCCAGGGTGCCCTGGAAATGGACGCCGCCCGTGTCCATCCGGCAGTCGGCCATGCCCAGCGCCTGCAATTCGGCCAGCAGCACCGCCTCCAGGCCGGTGGGCACGGGCACGAAGTAGTCGTGCAGGGCCTGGGGCCGCGCTTTGCGCAGTTGCGGCCGCCTGTTACGCTCCGCTGGCCGCGGTTCGCGCACCTTGGGCGCGGCGGTCTGTGAGGCCGCTGGCATGGTTCGATCCTGATGGCCGGGGTTGCGGACGATGCTGCCCTGCCCGCCCGTTACGCGTCCGGCAGGGCGGAGGCGCTCTCGATGTGCTCTTTGGGAAAGCCGGCGAGGAGGGATTCGAGGTCGTAGTACGTGCGCGTCTCCGGATGGAAGACGTGCACGATCGCCACGTCGTAGTCCAGCAGCACCCAACTGCCCTCCTGATAGCCCTCCATGGACTGGCAGTGGACGCCCATGTGGCGCAGCGTCGTGCCGATCTTCTCGGCGATGCCCCGCACGTGGGCCTGGGAGCGCCCGCTGCAGATCATCACGTAGTCCGTGATGCTCGAGCGCTGCTCCATGTCGTACAGCACGATGTCGAGGGCCTTGGTGTCCTGGGCGGCCTGCAAGATGCGGTCGACCCGCTCCCGTTCGGGGAGCGCGGGCCGTTTGGCGAGGGCTTTTCTCATGTAGACGCGGGCACTCCGGTGTCCGGTGGCGGAGAACGACAGGGGATTTAGTATGCCCCATCGGCGTGGGCGAGTCCAACGCCGCGCCACCCTCCCTGGGGGCCGCTACAGCCAGTTCTGGGGAGGCAATTCATCGAGGGAAATGCCCAGCGGGGTGGGATCGATGCGCAGACGGCGACAAAGACCCGACAGCAGACTCTCCCGCATGATTTCACCGAGACGCAAGGGAGGGACAATTACCTCCAGTTCGCCTGGGCGCTGCAAGAATCGGAAGGGTGGTTCCGACCCCACGGGTCCTGTGATTCCGATCTCATTCTCATAGATCCTGATTCCCTGTTGCTTGGCGACGAACAGAAACTCGGACCATGAGGGCAGTCTCTCGGGGTCAATCGGCATTGCCTAGGCCGCGACGATTTCTGCAAGACGGATTTCCTTCTCAATTCTGGGCAGGCGCAATCCCCTTGCCTTAATACCTATTGGCGGGCGCTCCATCGAGATTTGCGAGGCCTTGAACACTTCCCAGTACTTTTCTGGCGCACGAGGGATACCTTCGAATGGCCGATGCCCCTCCTCCGCCGCGAGGGCCACATACGCCACGAGAATGCGCTCCACTTCATAGAACAGTGCTTGAAGAGTATCCGCCTGGGTCGCAATGTCATATTCGAGCACTTGTGCGGACCATCCCACGCTATCTTCAATGAAAAGGACACCTAGCTTGTAGATCTCGGTGCTCCTTGCCCGGCGTCCA
>JBGPEV010000350.1:0-4314 GCA_041482995.1 bacterium
ATCCCTGGCTGAACAACGGCGGCATCATCGCGCTCTATGGGGACCAGGAAACCTACCGCAAGGTGGACGCGCTTCAGCACACCAACATATTGATATCGTTACACGTCTCCGAGTTGATGGCCCAGTTGCCCACGGTGCTGGAAGTCATTTCCAACAATCGGCAGATCCTCAGCCAGCGCGCGATCCAGAGCGATTTGCTCTCGAGCCTGAGCGGGAACTTCGTGCTGGGCATGGACCTGGCGCTGATTCCCTGCTACGCGAACTTGGTGTCCAACTATCTCTACAACATGGGCTTCGTGGACGGGGCGACGAGGGCGCGCGTGGCGTTGATGCTGACGGAGATGCTGATCAATGCCATCGAACACGGAAATTGCGGGATTACGTCGCAGGAGAAGACCCAGTATCTTGGCGCCCACGGCGATGCGCGGCGGCTCATCGCGGAAAAATGCCGCGACCCCGCCATCGCTGCGCGCAAGGTGTTCTTTGGCTACAACCTGGAGCGGGACCATTCGACCTTTGTGATCCGCGACGAAGGCCGCGGCTTCAACTGGCGCGAGTACGTCCAGCCGGGCCGGGAGGTGGACTTCCTCTCCCAGAATGGCCGGGGGATTCTGTTGACCGTCGAAACCGCTTCCCGCCTCAGCTACAACGAGGCGGGTAACGAGGTGACCTTGGAGATCCAGCATCGCCGCCATGCGACAAACGAAATCCCCAATGCGTTCAAGGATAATGAGACCGTTTTGGTCAGCCCGAAGCAAGTGGTGTTTCGGCAAGGAGAGGAAAGCAGCTTCATCTACTATGTGGCGGAAGGTGAATACACCGTGCTCGTGGATGGACGCTCCGTGGGCGTCATTACGCCGGAGGACGTCCTGATGGGCGAGATGTCGTTCCTGCTCGAGGAGACCCGCAGCGCCACCGTGATCGCCAACACGCCCGGCAAGCTGATCAAGATCACCAAGGAGTCCCTGGTCAACGCCATCAAGAAGCAGCCCTACTACGGCATGTTCCTGGCCAAGCTGCTCGCCCAACGCCTGGTGCGGCAGAACCGCTACAAGGAAGGCCGCCCGTCCTAAACACAACGGCATAACCATAGCCACGGATAGACGCGGATCAACACGGATAAGAAAAGCGGATGGCAATGGCGAAATGCACCGATACGGGCGGAGCATCGCGCGCCCATGATCAGCTAACCTGCTTCGGAAGCCCCGTGGAGAGCAGTCCGGTGCTTCTTGAGTGCAGTCGGTCTCCGGAACATCGGTGCATCGACTGATACGGTTTCTACATCGCAGGTCCAGAAGCGCCATCCGTAGGGGCGCAGCATGCTGCGCCCCTACCCCGCAGAATGTTCACGGAACGAATTGGAAATGGAATGAATCCATCTGTGTCGAACCGTGTTCATCCGTGGCGAATCGTTTTTGTCGTTGTGTAAAGCAGCCCTCCACGGCAGCGTCAGCCGCCAATCACCAGCGTGGCGGTCCATTGCCGCAGCGCCTTGACGACGGCCATGGCCACCAGGCGGCCGGTCTTCTGGTTCTCGGCGCTGGGGACGATCTCCTCGCGGAAGGAGAACGAGCCGAACTGGCCGCGCGCCTGGATTTCCACGATGTGGGGAACAGCGGCAGGGTCGGCCAGGATGCGCAGGCGCGTCCGGTCGAATCCGAGACCGGCCAGGGCTACCGCGGCGGCGATGTTCACGTTCTGGGGATAGCGCCGCGCCCCTTCGCGCACGGGGCCGTCGTAGAGCACCACGGGCGCCCGCAGCGCGCGCAGGTCATACTCCTGCTCGGCGGCGGTGCCCAGCCACGACGTGGCGTCCTTGGTCACGGTCATGGTGACCTCGTCCAGCCCGCCCTGGGCGGCGGCCGTGAGGATATCCAGCGCGCCCACACCCGCGGACGGGATGTGCACGCGCCGTCCGTGCGCCTCCGCGGCCTGGAGCGTGCGCCGCAGCAGCGCCTCGTCGGCGAAGGCGCCCACGGAGGTCACCATCAGGTCCGCGCCGTGCTCGAGGGCGGCGGCCCCGTGGTCCCGCACGGCCTGGTGCCCGGCGCATTCCAGCACCACATCGTAGGGCGTTTGAAAGAACCGGGCGGGGTCGGCGGTCAACAGCGGCGGTACGGCGCTTTGCGGGCGGGTGCGCCGCACCAGCACGGCGGGACAGACGGCATTGGGAATCGCGCCGCTCGCGATCGCCTCCACCACCCGCCGCCCGATCGCCCCGAATCCCAGCACCCCGATGCGGAGGATTGGCCTAGCGGGCATTGGAGGGAACGGCTGCGGCGGGCTGGGCGGGCGGATCGCCCCGGCGCCGCTTCCACCATTGCTCCATGGCGCCGTAGATGCCATGGGGCATGAAAATAATGAACAACATCAGCAGGAGACCAAAAACCAACTCCGGTGCGCCCACCAGCTGGGTGCCGAAGTAGTTCCGCAGGGCCTCATTGAGGGCGAGGGTGAGCGCGGCGCCGACGGTGGGGCCGAGCAGGGAGTACATGCCCCCCACGATGCTGGCAAACACGATCTGCAGGGAGACGCCGATGCTCGCCCCCTCCGGGCTGATGTACATGTTGTATTGCCCGAGGAAGATGCCGCCCAGCGCACACAGGCCGGCGCTGATCAACGTGATGCGCAGCTTGGTGAAGGTGACGTGTATGCCCACGGAGGCCGCCGCCACTTCGTCCTCGGAGATGGCCTCGAGGGCGGAACGCAGCTTGCTGCGGTTCACGCGGTACCAGATGTAGAGCCCCACCGCCCAGAGCAGCAGCGCGATGTAGTAGAAATAGCGCTTGTCGGCGAACTGCAGCGCGTTCCAGGACACGTGCACGTCGCGCACCCGATTGGGCGTCATGCCCAGGGAGCCGCCGGTCAGGTCCCGCGCCGCGATGATGAGCAGCCGCACCACCTCGCCCAGGGCCAGGGTGAGCAGGGCGAAGTAGTGCCCCACCACGTGCAGGCGGAAGCAGGGATAGCCGATGAGGAACGCCAGCGCCACGGAGACCAGCACGCCCAGGGGAATGCCGATCCACGGGGTGAGCTGGAAGTAGTTCCACAGCAGCGCCATGGTGTACACCGCCGCGCCCATGAAGGCGCTGTGGCCGAACGACACCAGGCCGAACTTGCCCATCAGCGACCATGCCGTGCCGACAAAGGCCCAGAGCAGGATCAGCACGATCAGGTGAAAGTGGTACTGGCCCAGCGGCAACAGGGGGACCAGCGCCAGCAGCACCAGCCCGCCGCCCGCCACCCATCGTCGATCCATGTCAGGCTCCCCCCGCGGCTTAGAGCGCGCGGTAAAACTGCGAACTGCCTCAACACAAAGACCACCCTTCGCTGCGCTCAAGGGCAGGCTCCGGAACACGAAGGACAAAAAGAACTGCAAAGTTTTCTCGCGGACGCCTTGAGCGATTTGAGCCAATAGACCGTTCTGGCGCGCTAATGACGGCTACATAAGGAATGTCCGTTCTTGTGTCCGCGAACCCGCACTGGGCTTGGTAATGTGGCACGGAGCCTGGGACATTGATTGTGCAGTTATCATTAGTTCAACTTTCTCAGAGCTGCGGCCACGAGGAGCAAAATTCTCTTTGTGGTCTTCGCGGTCGGCGCCTGCCCTTGAGCCCTTCGCGCTGCTCAAGGGTAAACTCCGCGAAGGGTGTTTCAGCAGTTTTGTTAGACGCTCTTCGTGTCCTTTGTGTTGAGGTCGTTGCAGTGTTTTTGGCCGCCCTCAGTTCTTCTTGAAGATGCCTTCGGGGCGCACGAACATCACGAGGATGAACAGGCCGAAAGCGATGGAGTAGGAGAGCTCGACGCTGGAAAAGTAGCCGCCGATGGAGATGATCTCGCTGATGATCAGGCTGGCCACCAGCCCCCCCAGCATGTTGCCCAGGCCGCCCAGCACGCAGATGATGAACGTGATGGGCCCGAACTGCAGCCCGACGAAGGGATGCACGTCGTATTGCAGGCTCAACAGGATCGCGGACAGCCCGGCCAAGCCGCCGCCGATGGCGGAAGTGACCAGGTAGATCTTGCGCGTATCCACCCCCATGAGCACCATCACCTGGCGATCCTGCGAGACGGCCCGGATGGCGCGTCCGATGAACGTGCGCTTGAGGAACCAGAACAGGCTCCCCGCGCCGATCAGCGCCGTGCCGAAAGCCAACAACCGCGCCATGCTGATGAAGACGCCGCCCACCTCGATGATGGGCATGTGCAGCCCCAGGTTGCGGAACTCGGTGGCGAACAGCAGCGTCGCCAAGCCCTGCAGGAAGAACAGCATCCCGCCGGTCACCAGCAATTGGTTGATGGGGGGCGTGTTGA
>JBGPEV010000351.1:0-4309 GCA_041482995.1 bacterium
CGGCGCCGGCCTGTTCGCCCAGCGGGACGCGCGCAACTGACGCAGCGGCGCCGTTGCCCGGCTTTCGGACGGGCGGCCGCGCACTTCCGGGGAGGAGCCAGAGATGACGATCGCGGCAGGAATTGACGTCGGCACCAGCGCCGTGAAAACGGCGGTGATGCGCGTGGAAGGCGGAGCGGAGACCGTGCTGAGCAGCCGCGTGGACCGGGTGCTGCGGCGCAATCCGGTCACCGTCGCCGCCGATTCGTTCCAGGCGGCGCTGAAGGCGGCCGGGCTCGAGAAGGCGCAGGTGGACTACATCGCCACCACCGGGGAGGGGGACGTGGTCGATTTCCGCCGCGGCCACTTCTACACCATGACCACCCACGCCCGGGGCGCCAAGTTCCTCCTGCCCCAGGCGACTGCCGCGCTGGACGTGGGGGCGTTGCACGCCCGCGCCATCTGCATGGATGCCAAGGCCAAGGTGCTGCAATACCGGATGACCAGCCAGTGCGCCTCCGGTTCGGGGCAGTTCCTGGAAAACATCGCGCGCTACCTGGGCGTTACGCTCGAGGACGTGGGTCCCATTTCGGTGGCCGCGGAGAGCGCAGAGAAGATCTCCGGCATCTGTGCCGTGCTCGCGGAAACGGACGTCATCAATTTCGTTTCCCGCGGCATCGCCGCGGGCAGCATCCTGCGCGGAATTCACGAGTCCATGGCCGGCCGCTACGTGCGCCTGCTCAAGTCGTCCAACGCGGCGGGCCAGGTGGCCGTCACCGGCGGCCTCTCCCGGGATACCGGGCTGGTCGCCGCGCTGAACCGCGCCTCCGACGAGCAGAAGCTGAACCTGCAGTGCGTCGCCCACCCGGAGGCCATCATGGCCGGGGCGCTCGGCGCGGCGCTCTGGGGAGCATTCCGCCACGAGGCCCTGTTGCGCAAGCAGGTGGCCTGAACCCGCCCAAACCGAGCCCGGTTGCACGTCGGAGACACAGTATTCGGAGAGACAGTATGCGCGCACCCCTCAAGGCCCCATGGCAAGAACCCGGCGCGGACCGCGCGGGGGAGAACGAATTCCGCGTGCGCCTGCTGACGGAGGCGGACGTGCCGGCGGTGATTGCCATGGATCGCAAGCACACCGGCAAGGAACGGACGGAGTTTTACCTGGGGAAGTTCGCCGCCTGCGTGAGCGAGCCGGGCATCAACACCTCGCTGATCGCGGAATCCGACGGCCTGCCCGTCGGCTTTCTCTTCGGTCAGGTCTTCTTCGGCGAATTCGGCATCGCCGTCACGCGGGCCGTGCTCGACGCCATGGGCGTGCAGCCGGACTTCCGCGGCCATGGCGTGGCCAGGATGCTCGTGGAGCAGTACCGCAAGAACGTGGCCGGCCTGCGGGTGGAGGCGATCGACACCCTGGTGCTCTGGAACCGGTTCGACCTCCTGCAATTTTTCAGCGCGCTGGGTTTCCGTCCCTCGCGCGGCGTGGACTTGATGTGGGATACGGTCAAGTATCCGTTCAAGGGCAAGGAGGGCGAGGCCACGATCCGCCCGGCGGCGGCGGCCGATCTACAGGCGATCGTCAAGATCGGCGAGGAATCCGGCCTGCCGGCCCAGAGCCGGTACTTGGCGACCAAATTGGCGGCCGCCCAGCACAACCCGGCCAAGAACCTGTTTGTGGTGGCCGATGTGGGCGGCCGGGTGCAGGGGTTCATGCTGGGCAGCTTGTACCGGGGCGAGTTCGGCATCGACGAGCCCCGCGGCGTGATCGACGTGTTTGCCGTGCGGGAATCCCAGCAGCACAAGGGCATAGGGTCGGCGATCGTGGCTTTCCTGCTGGCCCGCGTCCGCAAGCTCAACGTGCGCCACATGGAAACCCTGAGCCGGTGGAACAATTGGCCGCTGCTCCAGTTCTACGAGTATGTGGGATTCCGGCCCAGTTCCCGGGTGAACCTGGAGTGGCGGTTGGACCAGGAGTCTTGAGCAACGGGAACACCGGCGCGGCCCCCGGCTGGACGAAGGCCCGGGTCCGGCCAGGCCCAGTTGGACTTGGAGGCGATACGCCATGACACCGAATGCCAGCCATACGACGGTGAGCCACGTGCAGCGCTGGGTGCTCACGGCCCCGGGCCGGCCCATGACGCCCGAGTCCGTGCCGGCCCTTCCGCTGAGCGCGGGACAAGTGCGGGTGCGCGTGGCCGGCTGCGGCGTTTGCCGCACGGATGTGGACTATGCCTTCGGCGCGGCGCAGACCAACCATTCCCTGCCGCTCACCTTGGGTCACGAGATCAGCGGCACCGTGGTGGAGGCGACCCGCGGCTCGACCCACCTGCTGGGAAAGGCGGTGGTCGTGCCCGCCGTCATTCCCTGCACCACGTGCTCCCTCTGTACAGCGGAGCGCAGCGCCGCCTGCAGCCGGCAGACGATGCCCGGCAACGACCAGGACGGGGGCTTCGCCGAGTACGTCACGGTGCCGGGCTGGCCCCTGGCCGTGGTGGAGGACTTTGCCGGCGACGTTCACGCCCCCTTGGGGGCCGCCGGGGTGAGCCTGGCGGAGTTGTCCGTCGTGGCCGACGCGGTGTCCACGCCCTTTCAGGCCATCGAGCAAGCGGATCTGGCCCCCGGCGATTTCGCGGTGTTCTTTGGCGTGGGCAGCGTGGGCGGATTCGGCGCCCAGATCGCCCAGGCCCGCGGGGCCGCCGTGGTGGCCGTGGACGTGCGCGAGGAACGCCTGGAGCGGATGCGCTCCTGCGGAATCGATCGCACGCTGAACGCCGCCGGCCTCGACGCCCGGGCAGTGGGCGAACGGCTGACCGAACTGGCTCACCAGGCCGGCGCCCGGCCCGAGGAATGGAAGCTGTTCGAGACGTCCGGCACCGTCGCCGGCCAGGAAATCGCCTTTCAGTGCCTCACGCACCAGGCCACGCTGAGCGTGATCGGGCTCACGCGGGAACCGGCGCGGCTGCGGCTGAGCCGGCTGGCGCCCTTGCGGGCCCGTGTGCTGGGCAGTTGGGGTTGCGACCCGCGTCACTACCCGGCCGCGCTGCGGCTCGTGCTGGAGGGCAAGGTGCGCATCGGCCCCTTCATCAAGCAGTACCCCCTGGCCGAGATCAACGCCGTGTTCGACGAGGTGCACCACCACGCGGTCAGTCATCGTCCGGTGCTGGTGCCGAATCCCTGAATCCGTGGCGGCATTCTTCTGGAGGAAATCATGAGCGGTCTGGTGAATCACAACCTGCTGACCGATGTGCAGTTCGACCCGAAGGTGGATTACACGCTCAAGCCCGTCATCGACAACAAAGGCAAACCCTACGACGGGCTGTATTCCGCCTGGATCACGCTCAACAACGAGAAACAGCTCAACTCGTACAACACCGGCATGGTGAAGTCGGTGATCCTCGCCTTCCGCCAGGCCAGCGTGGCGCGCGACGTGGTGACCGTCGTGTTCACGGGAGCGGGTTCGCGGGCGTTCTGCACGGGCGGCAATACGAAGGAGTACGCCGAGTACTATTCCGGGCGTCCGATCGAATACCACCAGTACATGCGGCTGTTCAACGACATGGTCTCCGCCATCCTGATGTGCGACAAGCCCGTGATCTGCCGCGTCAACGGCATGCGCGTGGGCGGCGGGCAGGAAATCGGCATGGCCTGCGACGTCACCGTGGCCAGCGACATGGCGATCTTCGGCCAGGCGGGCCCCAAGCACGGCTCCGCGCCGGACGGGGGTGCCACGGACTTCCTGCCGCTGTTCGTCAGCGTGGAGCAGGCCATGCTCAGTTGCACCCTCTGCGAGCCCTGGAGCGCCTACATGGCCATGCGGCTCGGTCTGATCTCCGATGTGGTGCCGGTGTTGAAGATCGACGGCCGGTTCTTCCCCAACCCGCAAGTCGTCACCGGACGCTGGGTGGATGACCAGGGGCGGCCCGTCTATGGCGACTTCAAGCAGGGCGAAGAGCGTGAGAAAGCCAAACAGCGCGTCGCCCAGGGCCAGATCGATCTCGCGGGCCTGGATGCGCTGGTGGAGAGCTACATCACCAAGTTCGCCTACACCATGCCCGGCTGCCTCAACAAGACCGTCAGCTCCATCCGCAAGCACAAGCTGGAGCACTGGGACCAAAACAAGGAAAGCAGCCGCGAATGGCTGGCGCTCAACATGATGACCGAGGCCAAGGCCGGCTTCCGGGCCTTCAACGAAGGCAAGACCAAGGAGACCCGCGAGGTGGACTTCCTCAAGCTGCGCACCTTGCTGGCCAAAGGCGCCGCTTGGGACAGCGCATTGCTGGATCAGATCGTGCTCCACTAAGAGCGCACAACAAAACCGCGAACGGCCTCAACA
>JBGPEV010000352.1:0-4306 GCA_041482995.1 bacterium
AGCTCCAGGAGGACCAGCCCGAAGAGCGAGCCACGGTGCCCCCGTGTCTCCCGGAAGACCCGGCCGACCAGGGCCACGTCGCGGGTCGGCCCGCGTCGTCAAGGCCCAGCAATGCGTGCCAGAAGGTGCACACGCCTACCGCAAGCACACGGCCCCCGCCGCGCAGCACCGCCTCCGCGGCCCCGGCAAGGCAAGCGACGCCGTGCTCCAGGACGGCGTCCGCGTCCAGTTCCGACCCGCCGTCGGACGTGACCCGCGCCTGATATTCCCGGGTCGTGCCGATGCCGGCGATCTGGCGGCCGGCCGGGTCAAACGCCAGACAGCGGGTGGACGAGGTGCCGACGTCCAGCGCAAGGACCACATCGCCCGTGCCGTGGGAACCGCCGGGCATGGCCACCTGAGCGCTCATGGAGGGCGCGGTGCGAGGGAGAAAACGTGGCGGGGTGGCGCGGAAGGACCGCCGCCGCCCGCCTGGTGCCGGAACGTGTTGTCGCGCCCGTCTACCCCTTGACGGCGCCCGTCATGCCGGAAACGTAGTTTTCGACGAAGAACGAGTACACGATGGCGACCGGGACGGAGCCAAACAGCGCGCCGGCCATCAACGCGCCCCAGAAGAAGACGTCCCCCTTGATCAACTCGCTCACCACGCCGACCGGAATCGTCTTGGTCGTCGGGGAGGAGATGAATACGAGGGCATAGAGGAACTCGTTCCAGGAAAGGGTGAACGAGAAGATGCCCGCGGAAAGAATCCCGGGCAGTCCCAGGGGCAGCACGATCTTCATCATGGCCTGCAAGCGGGTCGCTCCGTCAATGCGGGCGCACTCTTCCAACTCCTTGGGGATGGTTTTGAAGTACCCCATCAGGAGCCAGGTGGAGAAGGGAACCAGGATGGTCGGATAGGTGAGAATCAATGCCCAGGAAGTATCCAACAGCCCGAAACCTGATACGACGTCCGCGAGGGGAATGAACAGCAGCGTGGGCGGCACCAGGTAGGTGACGAAGATGGAAATCCCGTACATCGTCGAGCCGGGGAAGCGCAAGCGGGACAGCGCGTAACCCGCCAGCACGCCCGCGAAGAGGGATATTGCCGTGGAAGCGGTGGCGACCCAGAGCGTGTTCAGCGCCCACCGTGCAAACAAGGTTTCCTGGAACAGATAGAGCCAGTGTTGTCCCGTGGCATTCTTCACGATGAAGGGCACATTCCGGATGTTGTACAGTTCATTGTCCGGCTTGATGGAGGTGACGAGCATCCAGTAGAAGGGGAAGATCATCGCCGCCACGAACATGAAGAGCGGGATGTAGAAGACGAACAGCCGCTTCCAATAGGTTTCGCCGACCGTGGACCCCATGTGCCTAATCCCGTCGCTCTAGCCTTGCACTGCTCTCCACCGGTGTCCGGCTGGCCCCGCCCGATCGCAGGACGGAGACGCACCGCAAGAAACGCGCGGCCCGCGATCGCTCGCGTGCCGCGCGCGGATTCGCATCACGTGTAGATCAGCTTCAACTCGCTCTCGGCGAAATTGATCGCGGATTCGATGGAATCGCCCTTCACGGCGCGGGCGAACATGTCCACGATGATGTACTTCGCCTCCGCTTCCGTCGCACGCCGGTCCGCCGGTGCAGGCCAACCTTGGTGCACGGCGATGGCCGGAATATCCTTGAACGGTTTCAGCTTGGGATCCTGATCCCAGAGCGGATGGTTGTTCGATTCGGGCGAATAGCCGTTGGTGTAGCCGCCGTTCGCCTCCATGAACTTGGCATAGTTCTCCTTTTGCAGGCAGAACTTGATCCAGTTCTTGGCGGCCGTCTGCACCTTCGAATGCTTGAAGATCATGCGGCTGTAGGACGTCACCGAAGTCTTGTGGCCGGCTGGACCCCTAGGATCGATAAAGTGGTCCGACACGTTGATGAGCGGGTCCTTTTTCTCCGCCCAGTTCCGCTTCAGCACGAAATAGATGCTGGAGCCGTTGCGGGTGGCGCCGATGGTTCCGGCCGCATAGGCGCGATTGTTCGCCGTGTCGTCCCACGCCAGTCCGCTCTCGTCACAAGCGGCATTCCAGAATTCCTTGGCGAACTGCAGGGCCTGCCGGGTTTCCTTGGAGTTGATGGCCACCTTGCCTTTCTCGTCGGCAGGCTTGCCACCGTAGCTCCACAGCACCGCATAACAGAATCCCGGCGGATCGCCGAAAGAATGCCCCAGCGCCTGCCCGACGGGGAAGCCGGCCTTCTTGATCTTGGCTCCCTCCTTCAGAAACTCTTCCCACGTGGTCGGCGGCTTGGCGCCGGCCTGCTGGAAGATGTCCGTGCGGTAGACAAAGGCGGCGGCGGTGGAAAAATAGGGCACTGCAATGTAGCGGTCCCCGACACGCGCATTGGCATGATAGACGGGGTAGATCTTCTTCCCGCCGGCTGCTTCAAAGAGATCGGTAACGTCGACCAACTTGTCCGCGTAGATTTTCGGATTTTGGTTGTAGATCTGCATCACATCCGCGCCAACGCCGGATTCCGTCGCGGCCGCTGCGCGCGTGGGCATGTCATTGGGGTTGATGTGCTCCACCTTCATCTTGATGCCTTCGGCCTTGCCGAATTCCGCGGCCTGCCGTTCCACTTCCTTGTCCGCTTCCTTCACGAAGCTGCTCCACTCCAGGTACTGGAGTTCGCGGGATTGCGCATAGGCGGGCGCCTTGCCGCCAAACAGGCCCAGGCCGGCCCCCGTGGCCACCGCGGCAGCCGCTCCGGTCGTCTTGAGCAGTTCCCGCCGCGTAACGCCGGGGCGGTTTCCGTTCGTGTGTTCCGTCCGCTTGTTCTTCATGCATCCCCCTTACACCAGTTGGGCCCTGAATCCGGGCTGGGTTGATGGCGTGAAAATGTGTCGGGCCAGCCGCGTGCTCGTCAGCCGGCGATCCGTTCCGTCGGCCCCCGCCCCGTCCCGGAGCGAGCCCGCCGCCGCCCAGCACCGGTGCAGCACGGGAGGCTGAACCGGGACTGGGTCCGTTACGCCGATTCCGTGCGGCGCAGGTACCACAACTGACCGACGATCACGAGGGCCAGGATTGGGAACATGAACAGGGCGACGGCGGCGCCCTGGCCCAAGTTTCCGGAGGCCATTCCCAATTGATAGGCGTACGTGGCCAACAGGTGCGTGCTGTTGTGCGGCCCGCCGCGGGTGAGCACGTACACCAACTGAAAGTCGGCGAACGTCACGACGATTGAGAACACGGTCACGACGACGGCGATCGGCTGGATCAGCGGCAAGGTGATGCGCCAGAAGCGCTGCCAGCCGTTGCATCCGTCGATGTCGGCGGCGTCGTAGAGTTCGGTCGGCACGGTTTGCAGACCGGCCAGGAAAGAGATGGCGAAAAACGGCACGCCCCGCCAGACGTTCACCAGAATGATCGAGAACATGGCCCAGAAGGGATCTCCCAGCCAGTTGATGCCCTTGAAGTAGCCCCAATTGTCCTTCAGCATCACGCCGAAAATGGAGATCTGGGATTGCCACGCCGCGCGGCCCATCCAGTTGAACACGCTGAAGGTGGCGTCGAACATCCACAGCCACGCCAGGCTGCTCAACACGGTGGGGATGATGAACGGCAGCAGGACGGTGGCGCGGGTGACGCGCGACAGTGCGAACTTGCGATTCAACAGCAGCGCCAAGTACATCCCGAGGGTGGCCTTGAAGACGGTGGCCGACGCGGTGAACAGGATCGTATTCCAGGCCGCCTGCCAGAAGATCGAACTCCGGAAAATCTGATGGAAGTTCTCGAACCAAATGAAGTTGCCGGGCTTGCCGACCAGCTTGTCGGTGAACGACATCCACACGCCCAACACGAACGGGTAAGCGATGAACAGGGCGATCAGCAGGAGTGCTGGGGCCATCAGCACGTAACCGAGCACGGCCTCGCTCTCCAACCAGCCAAACAATCCCTCGCTGCGGGTCATCCTGCGCGACGCCGCATAGCGCGCGTCCGCGGCCGATGATGCGGAGTCGACGGCCCCAGGTTTCTTGATCGATTCCACAGCGTCACCCCGGCAGGGGAGGGTTCGAGCCGTTCACGGTGGGCACTCCCGGCGGCCCATTGAGGCCGCCGGGTGCTTCGAGTGGGAACATCGGCCGGCGCCGGGGCGGGCGGCATACCTTGCTGAGAAGATCCTGGGGGACGGTCCGCCGGCCGCCCCCCGCGGGGCAACTCCCTACGACCGCTCGTAGACTTGCTTCAAATCCTGCTCGGCCTGGGCAATGGTCTGATCGGCGGTCTGCCCTTGGACGGCGCGAGCGTACATGTCCACGATAATGTACTTGGCTTGC
>JBGPEV010000353.1:0-4304 GCA_041482995.1 bacterium
GATTAGGTAGGTCGGGCCTCCGTGCCCGACCCTGGCGGCGGGCACCCATTCGGCAGGCTCAGGGCAGGCTCCGGCCCGACCCACCACTATGCGCGTCGGGCACGGAGGACCGATCTACCGCTTGGGTGTCGTCGCCGGAGTGCCGGTTTATTCCCAGCCGAAGGTGGCGGGAGGCTTGTGGGTGACGTCGTAGAACACGGCGTGGATGCCCGGCAGCGCCAGCAGGCGCCCGGCCAGGGGGTGCACCACCTCCCAGGGCAGCCGCGCGAACTGCGCGGTCATCACATCCTGGGAGACCACGGGACGCAACACGAGCGAATCGCCCCGGCCGTCCGTGGAGAGGGGCAGCAGGATCACCAGCAACTGGAAGATCTCGCGCATCAGGCCCGCCTGCTCCAGAGCCTGGGTGGCTAACGCATCGGCCTCCCGCAGCAAATCTAGGCGCTCCTTTGTGCAATAGGCCTGGCGCAATCGCAGTGCCGGCAATGCTTCCGGGGCGAGCAGGCTCACGACCCGGTTCACCGCACGCAGGTTGTTGGTGATCTGGACGGAGTGGCGCTCCAGCGCGTCCCAGTCGTGGGGCCCCACCAGCACGGCGGGAGGCGTGTAGGTGCGGCCGTCGCCCTGCACGCCCACCGAACGCACGGGCAATGCGTCGCCCCGGTAGGGCGAGCCCCGCAGCAACGTCTCCAGCTTGCGGCGGGTTTCCGGCAACTCCGGAAAGGTTTCGCTGCCCTGCGCGCACAGCACGTTGATGGAGAGTCCCGGGCCGGGGAAGGGATGACGCCAGACCAGTTCCTCGGGCAGGCCCAATTCCTGGCCCAGGGCGCGCACCTCGTCCTTGTAGAGCTCCTTGAGGGGCTCCACCACGTGGCCCGCCGCGATCAACTCCGCGATGCGCTCCACGCGGTTGTGGTGGAACTTGATCACCTCGGCGTGGTCCGTGCCGCCCGATTCGATGATGTCCGGATAGAGCGTGCCCTGACCCAGCAGCCAATGGTTGGGGTTCAGGTTCAGCCCGGCCAGGTAGCCCTCCCGCACGCGCAAAAAGGTCTCACCGACGGCGTTGCGCTTCTCCTGGGGGTCTACCCTTCCGGCGACCGCCGCGAGGAATTCAGCGCCGGCGTCGATAAAGTCCACGTTCTTGAACCCCAGCTTTCCATAGCGCGCCAGAATCCCGCGCACCTCGTCTTTGCGCAGGAAGCCGTTGTCCACCAGCAGGCCCCGCACGCGCCCGGCCCCCAGCGCCCGGCGGAGCAGAGCGAAGGCGACCGTGGAATCCACCCCGCCACTGAGGAACATCAGCACGTTGCGGTCCCCCACCTGACGGCGGCAGTCGGCCAGGGCCTCGGCCATGAACTCGGCCATGTTCCAGCCCGCGGCCGCGCCGGTGAGCTTGAGGAAGTTGCCCAGCACCTTGCGCCCGTCCCGGGTGTCGGTCACTTCCGCGTGAAACTGCACGCCGAACACGGGCCGGGTCCGGTGGGCCATGGCGGCGACGGGACAGAGCGGCGTCGTGGCGGTGATCGCGAAGTCCGGCGGGGGGCGCGTCACGGTGTCCCCGTGGCTCATCCAGACTTCCGTATCGCTGGCGATCCCGGCAAACAGGCCGTCGGCGCCGGGTTCGATGTGCAGCGCCGTCTTGCCGAATTCGCCGTGCTCCAGGTGCCGCACCTCGCCCCCCAGCAGATGGGCGAGCAGGTGGTGTCCATAGCACAGGCCCAGGATGGGCACGTTCAGCGTCAGCAATTCCTCGTTGAAGGGAATCGCCTGCTCGCTATAGACCGACTGGGGACCGCCGGAGAGGATGATGCCCTTGGCCCGCCGCGCTTCTTCCGTGGGCACCTGGGGGGAGAGCACGCGGGCGTAGACGCCCAGGTGCCGGACCTGCTTGGCAATCAGGTGTGCGTACTGTCCGCCGAAATCCAAAACCGCGACGAAGTCTCGTTCCATCCGCTGTTGGCCGCTGGGCATTGCCGCAGGGCCCCTGCTCCATGGGAGGCCGCGTGAGAGCTTTGAGTGCCCAGGGTAGCCCAGGGGCGCCTCGAAGGAAATGGGCAGGCGGCGTTCAGGTGCGGTGCGTCCTTGGGCTTGAACTAGGATCATTCGCAGGTCCTTACAACGCCTGGATGGGACCGGCAAACCTGGCCGCGTGGGGAATCGCTTTGACGCGCCCCGTGGGAGTTGGTAGACAGGTAGGCGTGATGGTGGGCAGGCGGGAGCGGAGAGCGGACGGCGCGCAAGCAGGTGGCCAGATTTCCGCCAGATCATTCCGAATTCCTGCTATTTCAATAAGTTAGCCAATGACTCCACCCAGGTCGGAAGGCTGCGGACCGTTCGCAGCGCCCCTGTGCGTGGCAATGCTGCTGGGCAGCGCGGACCTGCGCTGGGGCGTAGCCCCGGCGCCGGCGCTCTGCAGGCACAACCGGCCCCCCTGAGGGCGCAAGCCACGGAACCGGATGGCCGGTGTTCGAACCCCTGAATCGGGAGCAATGCGATGGCTGAGTCGCTGTACACGGTGCGCAACCTGAAGCTCTTCAACCGCCTGAACAAGTGCATCAAGCAAGGCATCACCGACCTGCAGAACAAAGACTTCGAATCGAGCGAGAACTACATCAATCTGGCCCAGAAGACCGCCAAGAGCCTGGAAGGCTTGGCCGAAGCGCCCTTCAAGGAGCACTTCACGAACATCTTCAAGGGGTTGGAAGAGTACAAGAAATCGAAAAACGAGGAAATGCTCGTTTCCACCAAGCCCGCTTCCGTGCACTCCCAGCTCTGGGCCGTGCACAAGAAGATCTGCGACACCTACAACATCCCCTACCTGGAGGATGTGGACGACATGGAAGCGGCCATCCAGAAGCTGGCCGACGACGGCAAGATTTCCTGAACCTCCTCCCGGCTGACCCTCACAGCATGGGCCGGGACCGCCACGCAGCTTGAACCCCGGGTTG
The DNA here is from genome assembly GCA_041482995.1 of bacterium. Classification (GTDB taxonomy): domain Bacteria; phylum SAR324; class SAR324; order SAR324; family JACQKK01; genus JBGPEV01. The sequence continues at coordinate 2,952 of JBGPEV010000353.1, forward strand.
AGCGCTATGGCAAAAGCCAAAGAGAAGAAGAATATCTACTGGTTTTCGGAACTGGGTATCGGCGACGTGCCCATCGTAGGCGGCAAGAACGCCTCTCTGGGGGAAATGTTCGCCAAGCTGACGAGCAAGGGCGTCCAAATTCCCGATGGCTATGCGGTATCGGCATACGCCTATGACCACTACATCAATACCAGCGGCATCCGGAAACAGATCGAGGACATGCTCAGGGGCCTGGATGTCCGAAACCTGGGTGGGCTCGCGGAACGAGGGGAGGGCATCCGGTCACTGATCCGTAGCATGCCCTTGCCGAAGGATTTGGAACAGGAAATCAAGGCCGCCTACGACGAGTTATGCAAACGCTACAAGATGGAAGTGGATACGGCGGTGCGATCCTCCGCAACGGCGGAAGACCTCCCGGATGCCTCCTTTGCCGGGCAGCAGGACACCTACCTGAACATCAGGGGTCACGAGGCGCTGCTGGACGCCTGCCGCCGCTGCTTCGCGTCGCTCTTCACGGATCGCGCCATCGCCTACCGGGAGGAGAAGAAGTTCGACCACTTCCAGGTGAAGCTCTCCATCGCCGTGCAAAAGATGGTGCGCAGCGACTTGGCCTCGGCGGGCGTGATGTTCTCCATGGATACGGAGAGCGGATTCAAGGACGCAGCCTACATCACCGGCGGCTACGGCTTGGGGGAGAACGTCGTTGGTGGGACCATCAACCCCGACGAGTTCTACGTCCACAAGCCCACGCTCATGCAGGGGTTCAAGCCCATCATCTACTCCCACCTGGGCAGCAAGGAGAAGAAGATGGTGTACGCCGCGCCGGGCCAGGGCAAGGGCAAGGGCACGGTGAACACGGATACCACCCCCGAGGAACGCAACTCGTTCTGTCTCAACGAGGACGATGTACTGACCCTGGCCAAGTGGGCGTGCATCATCGAAGATCATTATTCGCAAGAGGCCGGCCATTACAAGCCCATGGACATGGAATGGGCCAAGGACGGACAATCCGGCGACCTGTTCATCGTGCAGGCCCGGCCGGAAACGGTGATGTCGCGCCGCGACGTGGACATCATCCGCCGTATCGTGCTGGAGAAGACGGGCCCCATCCTGGCTGTGGGCATGGCCGTGGGCGATTCCATCGGCACAGGGCGGGCCCTGGTGATCAAAAGCTCGGAAAATCTCAAGGAGTTCAAGCAGGGGGACGTGCTGGTGACCGAGATGACGGACCCGGACTGGGTGCCAATCATGAAGATCGCCTCCGCCATCGTCACCGACCAGGGCGGGCGCACGTGCCACGCGGCCATCATTTCCCGCGAGTTGGGCATTCCCTGCATCGTGGGCACGGGGAAC
>JBGPEV010000354.1:0-4296 GCA_041482995.1 bacterium
CCACGCTCTCCAGCAATACGTGGGAGAACCGGCCCTTCCAGTTGTGGCTGATCAACAACGGCTACCTGCTGCTGTCGTTGCTGATCATGGGCGCCATCGTGGCGGTGTGGGTGTAACGGGAACTGCCACGAAGCGGCCACGGATTTCACGGCTGGCACGGATTTGAACTGCATCAGGGGCGGATCGCGATCCGCCCCTGCACGCAGTAGCCTGCCCCGTCACGCTCCCGCGCTAGCGAGTTCATGCAGCATTGGGCCCGGGGCGCCTATCCATCGGCGGGACGCACCGGTCCGTATCCGCAGTGGCGGGTATCGCCCGCGTTCATTGTCGGCGCTGGAGAAGTCCGGCACGATTGGGCACCGAGACGGGCGCAGTGCATTCGACCGCGGAGGAACCGATGGACGACAAGCCGCTCTATCACGACGGTATGCGGGAACTGCAAGCGGAGTTCGATTCCGTCCGGATCGCGGATCGGCTCAAACAGGTCACCGTGCGCGACCACTTCACGGACGCCAACAAGGCCCTGATCGAGAAGGCGGCCTTCTTCTTCCTGGCGACCGCCGATGCCCAAGGTCAGCCGGACTGCTCCCACAAGGGCGGCATGCCCGGCTTCGTCCGCGTGCTGGACGAGCACACTCTGGCGTTTCCCGACTATGACGGCAATGGCATGTTCCGCAGCCTGGGCAACCTGCGGGTCAATCCCCGCGTGGGGCTGCTGTTCATCGATTTCGAGCAACCGGGCCGCCTGCGCGTCAACGGCACGGCCACCGTGCATCGGGACGACCCGCTGCTGAAAGCGTTCGCCGGTGCGCAGTTGCTGGTGCGGGTGCACGCGGAGCGCATCTTTCCCAACTGCCCGCGCAACATCCACACCCTGAAGCTGATGGCGTATTCCGAGTACGCGCCGCGCGCCGGCCACGAGTCCCCCGTACCGGCCTGGAAGACCTTTCTGGAGTTCCGGGACGCGCTGCCGAAGCCGGCGGACAAACCCCGCGAGCCGGAAGCGTGACCTGAAAGCGCCGCCTGAGCCGGCTCACACGGTGCCCACCACCACCTCCGCCCGCCGTACCGAATCCTTGAGCCATTGCGCGTAGAGCGCCCGCCGTTTGGCGGGGGCCATCAAGTACGCGTCCGGGTTGCCCGTCGACCCACGCAGGCGGTCGATCTCCCGCCGGGCATGAAACGCGCTGATGGCAACCGCCACGCTCAGGTTGAGGCTTTCGGTGAAACCCAGCATGTCGATGTGGAAGCGCCCGTCGGCCAGGGCGAGCACCTCGCCGGACACGCCGGCGTGCTCGTTGCCGAACACCAGGGCCGTGCGCCGGCGGAAGTCGATCTGGGGGAGCGAGACGCTCGCGCTGGCGCCGGGAGCCTCGCCCAGGTGACTCGCGAGCACGCGATAACCCTGGGTGCGGAGCGCAGCCAAACATGCGGTGGTGCCTTCCGGGGCGTGCAGGGAGAGCCAGCGGTGCGTGCCGCGCGAGATCAGGTGCGAGAGCTCGAGCTTCTCCCCCGCCGCGATCCACCAGGCGTCCTGGAACGAGAAGGCGTCCAGGGAGCGCAGGGCGGCGCTCAGGTTGTGCGGGTCGGTCATGCGCTCGAAGACGAACGCCACGTGGTCGCTGCGGGTGGCCAGCACGGCCTGCATGCGCGCCAGCCGCCGCTCCAGCAGCAACGGCTCCAGCCGGGCGATCACGCGCTCCACCTCCGCGGCGGGGTCCGGTGGCGGGGCGGGGGCTTGCGGGTGGCGGCCTGACGGGTGGCCAGCCATTGAAACCATGGCGGTGGCGCCCGTGGATCAGTGCCAGTTGGGGAAGAGCTTGATGATGGCGACGGCGAGGGAGATGACGGCGATGATCGCAACCAGTTGCATGCGCATGGAGCGCTCGAACTTACCCTCCAATTCGCCCAACTTCCCCTCCATCTGCGCAAACTTGCCGTCGATCTGCGCAAACTTGCCGTCGATCTGCGCAAACTTGCCGTCGATCTGCGCAAACTTCCCCTCCATCTGCACAAACTTGCCGTCGATCTGCGCAAACTGGATACCGAGTTCGCTCCGCAGCGCGGCAAACTCCTGACGGATCAGTTCCGAGATGCTGCCGTGCGTAGCTTGGGCGGTTTCTTCGAATTTCTCAGCCAATAGCTCCGCCACCGCGGGGGTTAAACCCGCTTGCTGCAATTGCTTCGCCGTCTTCAGTGCATCCGTGATGGGCATGATCGCTACCCTACCACACTGGGGAGGGAATGGACTCGCCTACGCCGCCTCGCGCTGAAGCAGCCCGTCGAGCAGCGCTAGCAGGGTGGCCTCCGTCTCGGCCTGCAGCAGGGCCACGCGGGCCTGCTTGGCGAGGGGGAAGCCGCGCAGATAGCCCACCAAGTGCTTGCGGAACTCGGTCAGCGCCCGGCGCCGGGCGGCTTCCGTGCGATCCGCCGGGGCGGCGGCCAGCAAGGTTTCGCGCATCAGGGCGTAGTGGGCGTGGATCACCTCCACGCGCTCGGCCAGGCTGGGCGCGCGGGGCGATTTCAGGAACACCCAGGGATTGCCGATGGCGGCGCGACCGATCATGAAGCCGTCCAGCGCTCCCTCGTCAGCGGCCATGCGGCGCAGGCCGTCGGCGTGATCCCGCACGTCCCCATTGCCCAATACGGGCACGGCGATTTGCCGCTTCAACGCGAAGATCGGCGCCCAGTCCGCCTGACCTCCGAAGGACTGGTCATAGGTGCGCCCGTGGATGCTGACGAGCGAGGCGCCCGCATTGGCAAGGGACGTGGCGAAGGGGATCAGCCCGCCCGCATCCCGCCAGCCCAGCCGCGTTTTGACCGACACCTCGACGCGGCACGCCGTCGCCACCGCTTCCACGATGCGGCACGCGGCGTCCGCGTCGCGCATCAGCCCGCTGCCGTGCTGCGACGCCACGATTTTCTTGGAGGGGCAGCCCATGTTGATGTCGATGCCCGACACCCCCTGATCCTGCAGCGCCAGCGCGGAATCCACGAACGCCTGGGGCGTGTTGCCGAACAGTTGCACGAAGTAGGGCTGCTCCTCCGGCTGGAAATCCAGGCGCCGCCGCACGGTGTCGCTGCGCAGGAATCCGTCCGCGCTGGTGACCTCGCTGAACAGCACCACGTCGGGATTGAAGCGCCGCACGATCTGGCGGTAGGCCGTGTCCGTGATGCCGTCCATGGGCGCCAGCGCCACGATGGGCCGCGGGCGCTCCGCCCAGCGCAGGGTGGGGCCTGAAATTGCTGATCGGTAAATCGCTGAGGTCAGATCGGTCATTTTTGCAGTTTACCCGGAACCCGGGCCGGAGACAAAAACGGTGCGGGTGGGGTGTCCGCTCCACGTGCCGTGTGAATCCGCAATCGGGGTCCCCGCTCCCCGGCCCGGAGGCCAGGGAGCGGGGAGGCGCCGGGCCGGGCGCGGTATCAATTGGTGGTGAACCGCACCGCCTCGTTGGAAAGGGACTTCGTGAACTGCATCCGCTCCGGATTGGCGGCGGCCGTCGTGGCATCCTTCTGCACCCCTTGGGTGAAGGAATAGGCTGGATTGGGCAGCAGGGTCTGCGTATGGATCTCCACGACGTTGGTGGTCTCGTAGAGGATCACCTGCCCCGTGAAGTACCCGTCATATTGGAAGGTGCTCAGGTCCTGGACGTCGATCACCAGCATGCGGTTGGGCAAGGTGCCCAGCGTCTCATAGGAGATCGTCGCGGCGACCCCCGTGGGACCGATATCGGTCGTGTGCATGTCCGACCAACTGAACGCGATCACGGGCTGGGTCAACTCGGAGGTATTGGGCAGCATCGCCCCCCAGCAGCACCCATTGTTGCCCGCCGCTCCGAAGTAGACCAGGCCATTGGTGCCCAAAAAGAATTGGGTGTAGGGCACGCCGTAGAATGTGAAGGTGAACCCGATTTCCAGCGCCCCCGAAACGCTGTCGTCCAGGCTTGGGAATGTCACGGCCGGATCGATCACGGTCGCGAGGCCGTCCAGGGTGACCGGCGCGAAGGGAATATCGGTCACTGTGCCCGGGGCGGTGGCCGGGGTGAAGGTGATCTCGGGGGACGGCGCGGAGGTGCCCGAGGGGCCGGTGGCCGTCAGCACGGCATAGTAGGGCGTGCCCGGCGCAAAGCCCGGCATGATCTTGAACGGGATGGCCGGGGCCGAGCCCGTGTAGGTGGAAGCGTTGTTGGGATCGATTTCCGGCGCCGTTCCCCAATAGAGCGTATACCCGGTCACGCTGCCGCTGGCGTCCGGACTGAAGTTGATCCAGGCCTGCGTGCCGTTGACGCTCCC
>JBGPEV010000355.1:0-4281 GCA_041482995.1 bacterium
AAGGAGACCCTGGCAGGGACGGACCTGGACGGCCTGCTGGCCTACCTCAAATCCACCCTGGGCGAGCGCGTGGGCGGCATCAACCCGTCCAAGCGGCTGGTGGACAGCCCGGCCCCGCTGGTCAACCCGGACAGCACGGCGGCCAACATGCAGAAGGTGATGCGCATGATCGGCCAGGACTACCAGGCGCCGCCGAAGTTCCTGGAGATCAATCCCGCCCATCCGCTCATCGTGCGCATGGGCCGGTTGGCCCAGCAGGCGCCGCCTCCCGGCCTGCTGAAGGAATTGGCGGAACAGTTGCTGGACAATTGCCTGCTGATGGAAGGACTGCTGGAGCATCCCGAGCGCATGGTGGGCCGCATCCAGTCGCTCATGGCGCAGGCGGCGCTGGCCGGGAAAGCGGAGTGACGCCCGGGCGCCTCGCAGTCCTGGCCGGGCCCGCTGGGCGCCCCCGCGGGCACGCGCATTCCCCAGCGCTTTCCCCCTGGAAAGGCCGTCCGTGCCCCGCGAACGTCACACCGGCATCTGCCGCATGAGACCCCGTTCCGCCGGCGCGCTGCTCTCCGGCGTGGTGGCGCTCGCCGTCGCCCTGGCCCCGCTGGGGGGCTGCTCCGAGGCCCGCACCCGGGTCGATTGCGACCAGTTGCTCAGCCGGGAGAAATACGACGACGTCATCAAGCATTGCGACAATCCCTACCAGCGCGCCTCGGCCTACCTGGGCAAGGCGGGGTTCGACACGTTCGCGCTGGTCGACCAGATCAGAGCGCTCCACAAGGCCGAGATCGCCAAGCTGCTGGGGCTCACGACGGCCAACGTCAACGAGAAGCGGTTGCTGATCAACCAGGCAATCGACGCGGTCCAGACCCCCCACGGCGGCAACCAGGCCTTCGCCCTGCTCATGGCATCGTTCCTCGGGTTGGCGGTGACCACGGCGCAATTCCTCGACAACGGCGCCGGAGGGAAAGTGGCCCTGGACGATATCCTGGACCAGAGCGAGATCGACGCGGCCATCCAGTTGAGCCCACCGGCGGTTCCCGCCCTCACGGTGTGGGGAAGTTCCGTTCCGGCCTACTTCTCGGCGATTTCCGGCGGGAAGCCGTACACCCTCGATTGCACCGCCGACCCCTCCGTCCTCAAGTGCAGCGGCCCGGGGACGCGGGTCTACGACGACGCGGACGGGTCCGGCCGGATCGCGGCCGGGGCCGGTGTCTCCCTCGACCAAGCGGCGGTGCTCGCCGGGGCCGGCTCCGCAAGCGCGTCCGGATATGCCGTGCAGTTCGCGGATCTGATCCTGCCGTTCAGCCTATCGGCGGCCACGGCGGAACCCGTCTCCAGCTTCCTGGGCGGGACGAATCCGAACGGCACGTTCAATATCGGGCTCGGCGCCTATTTGGCCTATCTGCACACGGCGGATGCCGAATTGGCCGCAGCCGGGGGTTCCACCGGCGGCACGGACATCACACCGCAGATCGATGCCCTGATCGCCAAGCTCGACAACGGTGCCGATCCGGCCGTATGTGCCTCGACGGCGGCATTGAACGCCGCGCCGACCTTTTTCCTGGACACGATGGATGCGCTCCAAGCGATCTATGCCCAGGCAACCGGAACCAGCAGACGTCCCGCGCCGGCCAATCCTGGCGCGGGCGCGTATGCCCCCTACAACTTCGTGGATCAAGCCAATTTCGACTTTACGGTGAGCGCGAATTTTCCCTTCTGGCCCGCCGGCGCCTATGCCTTCCCGGCGGGCGTGCGGTACCGCATCTTGTACCCCAAGGTCAGCGGTTTGGGCGCATTCACGCTGGCGCAGGCGACGCCCCGCATCGATGAAGCCGACGCGGCGTTTATCTCGCAGTTCGAGAACATTCCCCTGTTCTCCCGCGCGGGCTCGCCGGCCAATGACGGCCGGGTGAACATTCTCGAAGTGCTCTGCGCCGGGGGCTAACCGGCCCGAGAATCCCCGTGCCGGAGCCGCTCAGCGCGGCAACAGCCGCTGGGTGGTGGCGGCCTCTCCGGCGATCCGGTCCCAATCGTAGGTCATGGGCAGGGTGCGGTGCGCCTCGTAGAGCGCTCCCTGGTCCTGGTAGTGGGGGCTGCCGGGATGGCCCGATGCGCCGCCGGGCACGATCCAGGTGCCGCGGTTCCAGTCGGCGCAGTCGAAGGTGTAGCGCGCCACCGAGATGAACTGGGCCTGGAAGCCCTGCAGCGCGTAGAATCCCCCGGCCTGCACGGTATCGCCGTCCCCTCCCATGGAGAGCGGGCGCGGATTGAGCAGGGCCGCCGCCTGCGGGAACAGCGGCGCGAGCAGGTGCTGCGGCCCGGTGCGGTGCACGTCCCCCCAGCGCCAGCGGGCGGGGTCCGCGCCGTAGGCGGTGCGCAGGTTCTCGGCCGCGCCGGTCAGGGCTTGTCCCAGCAACTGCTCCCAGGTCGCGCCGGGCGGCAGCATCGTCCGGTCGTCGGCGGCGATCTGCGTGTGCAACCGGGACTGCACCCGCAGCAGCAACCCGTTCCCGCCCCGATCGATGGATTGGAACAACTCGGCCGTCAGCGTGCCCAGCAGGGGCGAGAGCACGCGCCGCATGGTCTCGCCGCGCAGGGCGTGGAACGCCGTGGCCGCCGCGGAATCCCGCGTGACGCGGCCATCCCAGTGGCGCAGCAACTCCAGCAGACGCGCTTCCGCCGGCCCGGCCGCCGGGATGCGGCCATACAGGGGGCGCCAGTGCCCGGCGGGGACGGATTCCACGTCGGCGTGAATCGCCGCCATGTCCTCCCCCGTCAAGCCGATGGCGTCCCGCAGGCGGGCGTAGAGGCGTTCCGCCCGGAAGCCCGGCGCGTAGTCCAAGCCGATGTAGTGCGGATACGACTCGTCGACGATGCGGTTGTTGGCCGTGTAGGCAAAGCCGCACTCCGGATTGCGGATCGCGGGCATCTCGTCGAACGGCACCGTGCCGTGCCATTCGTGCCGGCCGTCCCACCCGGGCACCGGGAGCCAGGCGTTGTCCGCGGCGCGCACGGGCACCTGCCCGCGCGTGCGGTAGCCGAAGGCGCCGTGCACGTCGCAGTAGACCATGTTGTTGACCGGATCCACCCACTTGCGCATGGCCGCTTCCACGCCATCGGCGGAGCGGGCGCCGTGCAGCGCCTGCACCGCGTCCAGCGTGCTGTTGACCGCCTCCGTGGCCGTGTAGCGGAACGCGATGGCGGCGCCCGAGCGGAAGTTCCCCGCGATCACCGGGCCGTGGCGGGTGCGGGCGACCTCGAGCACCTCGGGACGGCGCTGACCGCGGACGCGGATCGGCTCCCGGCTGATTTCCGCCTCCAGCCATTTGCCCTGGAACTCGTAGCGGCCGGGATGGGCGGCGTCGAAGCGCTCCACGTACAGGTCCTGGTAATCCCCATTGCCATGGGTGATGCCCCAGGCCGCCTGGGCATTGTGGGCAAAGTGAGGAAAGCCGGGGACGCCGGGGAAGGTGAACCCGATCACGTCGAAGGCGTCGCAGGCGACGTGGTTCTGGTAGTACACGTTGGGCACGTCCAGGGCGCGGTGGGGGTCGCCGGCGAGGAGCGGCTTGCCGGACTTTGTCCGCGCGCCGCCCACCACCCAGTTGTTGCTGCCGGCCTCCACGCCTTCCTTCATCCAGGCGATGTGGGGCAGGCCGTCGGTGAGCAGGCGCATGCCGTCCAGCGCCGCGCCGTGAAATTCCCCGCCCGGCGGGACGATCGTCAACTGACCCTGGGCATAGCCGGGATGCAACAGGGCCGTGCGCGCCGCCCCCAGGTGGTTGAGCAGGCGCGCCCGCCAGATCTTGCCCTCCCACACGCCCATCAGGATATGGCGCACCATGAACACCGCCAGGCAGTGCACCGGCTCCCACGGCTCCGGCGCGATCCCCAGGGCGGCAAACTCCGCCGCCCAGGTGTCCGTGCCGGCGATGAAGGCATTCACGCCCTCCGCGTAGGCCTCCAGCATGGCGCGGGTCGGCGCCAGCAACTGGGAATAGTGCCCCTCCACCGCGCGGCGGATCTGGAAGCGCCGCATCTGCTTGTCGCCCTCCAGTCCCGCCGGGCCGATCGCTTCCGACCAGCGTCCGTAGGCGCGGCGCCGGTCGTAGTCCATCTGCCAGAGCCGGTCCTGGGCCGTGCAGAAGCCCTGGCCGAAGAAGGCGTCGTGGCGGGTCTGGGCCAGCACGTGGGGGATGCCATGGGCGTCCCGGTGGATCGTCACCGGCCCCTCCAGGCCCGCGAGACGGCGGGTGCGCCCCACGTCGGGCAAGGACGATTTGA
>JBGPEV010000356.1:0-4279 GCA_041482995.1 bacterium
CAAGGAATTCCTCCAGCTTCACGCGGGTCTCTTGCCGTGCCGCCATGTCGCGCAACACCACCTCGCCGCGCGCCAACTCGTCTGGCATGAGGAGAATCGCCTTGCGCGCGCCCACCTCGTCCGCCCGCTCCAGCGCGCGTTTGAGCTTGCGTCCGCTGAAATCCACGTCGCAGCGGTAGCGTTGGGCGTGCTGGCGCAGGCGCTGGCCGACCTCCAATGCCCGTTCGTACTGTTCCGCCGAGTATGGGATGACGTAGTAGTCCACCGATGACGTCAATGTGGGCAACTTCCCGAGGTCGGACAGCAGTTCCAGGATCACGACATCCCCAAAACCGAATCCGATGGCCGGAACCGTGTCTCCCCCGTAACTGGAGAGCAGGGAGTCGTAGCGTCCGCCACCGCAGATGGCCCGCAAGTTGGCCCCCGCATCGCGCACCTCGAACACAGTCCCCGTGTAATAGGACAGGCCGCGCACGACGGTCACGTCGAATTGCGCATATTCGGAGAGGCCGACCGTCCGCAGCAATGCAAACAGGCGCTCGAGGCTTTCCACCGCCGGGCTTGACCCGAGGGCTTCACGCGCCTGGGCCAGATTGGCGAGAGCCAGATAGCGGTTGAGCCGCTCAATCTGGGCGGCGTCAAGTCCGTGCCCGGTCAGTTGCCGTGTCAATTCCTCCTCGGTGACCTTGTCGCGCTTATCCATCGCCACCATTACGGGCAAGTGCTTTTCCGTCGGCACTTGCAGGCTGTCCAGGATCTCGTTCAGCAGGCGCCGGTCATTGATGTGCACGCGCACGTCCGCGGCGGTCAGTCCCATGCTGGAGAACGCCGCGATCAGCGCCGAAAGCACCTCCACCTCGGCCACCAGGTCCGGTTGGCCGACCACGTCCAGGTTCCACTGGAAATGCTCGCGCTTGCGGCCGCGGGTCATGCGCTCGTAGCGGAAGCACTGGGGAATGGCGAACCACTTGAGGGGAAACGTGAGCGCGTTCTTGCGCTGCAGGATCAGCCTGGCCAGGCTGGGCGTCATCTCCGGCCGCAACGCCAGGCGCCGTCCGCTCTTGTCCTGGAAGTTATAGAGTTGCTCGGTGATCTCGTCGCCGGCCTTGCGGATGTACAATTCCTCATTCTCCACGACGCAGGCGTCGTACTCCTCGAATCCGAATTGACGCGACGTCTCCCGCCAGATCTGGAACAGCCAATTGCGGAGACGCATCTCGTCCGGGTAGAAATCCCGGGTGCCTTTGACGGGTTGCAGGGTGATGTCCACGCAGGCTCGGTGTCTCTGGGGCTCGGAAATGAAAACGCCGCGGCAGGTTACCCGTCTCTGCGGCCGCGGCGATTGATCGGGCCGGGGCCGAGCGGCATGGCGTGCCCGTCGGCTTCCCGCCCTTTCCGGTACCTCGCGCTACTTGTCGAACACCTTCGTATCCGCCACGAACGACTTCATGCCCTCGTCGGAAAGGGGATGGTCCGCCACGCCCATCAGGATGTTTGCCGGCACCGTGAGGATATCCGCGCCAGCCAACAGGCATTCGGTGACCTGTACGGCGTTGCGGAAGGAAGCAGCCAGCACTTCCGTCTTGATCTGGTAGCTGTTGAAGACGGACACGATCTCGTTGATCAGCCGCACGCCCGCGTCTTTCCGGGCACCATCGGTGGCCACATAGGCTGTGTTGCCCACCCGGTCCGGTCCGCCGTTGGGCACCTTGTGGTCCTCCATGTAGTAGAGGGAATTCCCGGGTGGGCGTTCCACCTGGTCGTTCTTGTAGAGATAGTCCGCGATGCGGCCCAGGAACGGGGAAACGTAGATAGCCCCCGCATTGGCGGCCCACAGCGCCTGCGTCGTGTTGAAGATCAAGGTCGCGTTCACCTTGATGTTCAACTCCCACAGTTTGCGCATCACCTTGAGCCCCGTGAACGGATCGCGGTCCATCAAGCGGAAGCCGCCGGTGGGTACCTTCACCACCACGTTTTCGCCGACGTCCGCCAGCCGCTTGCCCTGCTCGATCATCTTTTCGAAGTCCAGTTCCGTGATCTCCAGGGACACGGGCGCCGGGGCCATGTACTTGACGATGTCCCGCATGATCTTGTTCGCCGAGTCCCACGACGTCGCGCCGGCCCGCTTCAACAGGGAGGGATTGGTCGTGACGCCATTGATTATCCCCCCTTCGCGCAACGGGCGGATTTCATCCAAGGTCGCCGTGTCCGCGAAAATGCGGGGGGCGAACGTGGCCGGATGGCCGAGCCGCTTGCCGGGCGGCGTCGGATTCACCGGCTCCATGGTGATGCGCCGGCTGCCCGCGCCCTGGTGGATATCGGCCGGTTTAAGCATGGTGGTCGCTCCCTGGAAGGGTATGGATGGCTGCCGCGCTGCCCGCCTGGGAATGGACGGCAGCGGCCCACTGGCAGACTACCCTGTCACCGCCGCCTTGCCAATCGCCGTGCGCGCGCCCCGCAGGGCAAGCGCAAAGTCCGGCAATAGGCTCCTGTTCGCCCGGAGGCGCGGGCGTCCCGCCCGCCCGCCGCGCCGAGTTGTCGGCGCCTCCCGCAAGCGTCCGGCGCTGGGCGGGCGAGACGCCCGCCGCCACAGACTCGGGGGCCATGGTAAATCGACTTTGCACTTGCCCTGGCGCGCCCCGCCCCGTCACTTTGCCGTCAACCCGGCCCACAATCCGGGGCGCAATTCGTCCGCGGTCAGGGCAAAGACGTCGTGGTCTTCCCACACCTCGTTGATCTTCAGGTAACGCAAGGCCCGGCCTTCGTAGCGGAAGCCGCACTTTTTGACCACCCGCAGCGAGGCGATGTTGCGGGGGATGATGGATGCCTGCAGGCGGTGCAACCGCAGTTCCGCGAAGCTGAACAAGACCAGCCGCCGCAGGGACTCCGTCATGTAGCCGCGGCCGGCGCGGGAGGCGGAGATGGAGTAGCCGACAAATCCGTTCTGCCAGATCCCTCTCACAATGCCGGAAACGCTGATGCGGCCTTGCAATTCGCCGTTGCGGTTGTCGCGCTCGAATACGCCCAGCAATACGCCGGTTTCCGCGCGGCGATCTTCCTGGCATTGGGCTAGGATGCCCCGCTGGCCCTCCAGCGTGAAATAGGAGGACGGGTGGGCGGGTTCCCAAGGCGCCAGCCACACCCGGTTGACGAGCACATACTGCAACAACTTGGGGGCATCTTCCGGGGTGAGCGGGCGCAGTACCAGCCGCTCGGTGCGCAGTTGGGCGTCGATCAAGACCACCCCTTTCAGAGTTGGCTGCCGACTTCCCGGCACTCGGCAGGGGCCGAGGACTTTGGTTTTGGCCAATCCGGGGAATATCTCAATCCGCTTGCGTCTTCAAGTGAGTATCGGCTCAATCCGTCCCGGGCCAGTGAGATGCCTTTCCGGGAGCCCGGACCTCCAGGACAGAGCTTGTTCAAAGTCCATTTGTTGTTTCCTTATGGCTCTATGAGCGGGGCGGCTGGTTGCCGCGAGAATTTGATGCCCATCGGCCTTCCCCATACGCGAACCCGCACCGAGCGTGGGATTGGAGAAGCGGTCCGAATAGGACCCATCGCCGACGACGCTCGGCATGAACCGTGCTCTGGAGGCATCGGCCCGACTTTGAACCGGCCCTGCGCAAGAAAGTTATTGACTTTCGTATAGAACGTGCTAGTCTGTATTTGTCGGTCTCCACCCCACTCAATTCAACCCTGAGGTAGTCATGGATTCACCAGCGAGCGCCGAAGGTCACCTCGGACAAGCACAAGTGTCTACCCGATCTGACAATCCATTTCCCGCCTGGAACGCCCTCAAGCACGGGCTGCGCAGCGCGGCAATCCTGCTGCCCGCCGACGACGCATCGGAGTTCGAACGCCTGCGCCGCGACCTGTTCCAGACCTACCGGCCCGGCACCGCCGATGAGGCGGCGTGCGTGGAGGCCATGGCCACGCATCACTGGCGCATCGCGCGCTGCCGGCGCTGGCAGGCGGTATACGACGCGCAGACCGATGCGCTGCTCACCGGCGACCTCGGCGGTCTGGCGGGGCACATTTGCGAGCGCGACTCGCACCGCTGGATACACAAGGCCATGGACTGCACCCTGCAGGAAAGCCGGCTGGACCGCCTGCTGTGCCGCGCGCGGGACAAGCTGCTCCTGTTGCAGAAGTTGCGGCGCAACAATCTGGTTGCGGGGGCGGTCGAGCGGGCGCCTGATTTCCTGGGAATGGAATCGCCGGTCCATGGCGACGGTGGCGCCGGGATGCGGCCCGCATCGTGGGATCAGAACGAATCTGC
>JBGPEV010000357.1:0-4265 GCA_041482995.1 bacterium
GCGCGGCCCTGCCCGCGGCCCTCGGGCGCACCGGCGACGCGGCGGATTGATCGGGGAATCGGCTCCGCGCTCAGAGGGGAAGAACGCGGATCCGCAGCCGGGTGTTGTCAAAGACGGCGATACATCCCTGTTCGAGGTCAGATTCAAGCTGGTGCAAGTGCGCCAAAAGGAGCACGAGTTGACGTTGAGGATGACGATTTGTGAGTCCACGGAAGAGGACCACGGACGGAGAACCGGCATGGCTGCGGGCCAGCATATTCCCGAAACCCATGTCCGCGGAAACAAGGAATCTCTTCTCGGAAGTCGCCAGCGCAGCAATTTTCTTATCCGCCGCCGCGGCAAGTCCCAAGTCCCGAACATGAACTGCGTCATGCCCGTGAGTGCGCAGCCAATCGGCAAGGACCGGTGACAACGCATTGTCGATGAGAAACTTCAAGGCGCAATCAAAGGAACTTGACGTTCTTGCAGTGCCTCGGCAGCAAAGCGCAGGGACTCACGGATGTCCTCGGATTCCAGATCGGGGTAGTACTTCAGGATTTCAGCCTCGGACATGCCGTCCGCCAGCATGGCGACAACCGTGGCAACGGGTATCCGCAGTCCCCGTAGGCATGGCACTCCACCCATTTGTGACGGATCGACTGTGATTCGCTCGAATTTCACGATTTGCTCCAAGAGCGGGTGCTTCTTCAGCAGGTGCGCCCCGACGTTTGCTTGAAATCCGATCTCATAGTACCACATCTCCGCCTCAGCAAATGCACTGGCCGTGGCGTCGCCTGCAAGCTCATTTTCGCGTGACGAGGACAATCCATGACCATCTGGGACGAGCGTTACGGCAAGGACGAGTTCTTCTACGGGACGGAGCCCAACGATTTTCTGCGCGCCCACGCCCAATTGATGCTGCCCAAGGCCGAGGTGCTGTGCCTGGCGGAAGGGGAAGGCCGCAATGCCGTGTATCTGGCCGGCCTGGGTTATCGCGTGACGGCGGTCGACGCGTCGCCGGTGGGCATCGCCAAGCTGCGGCGCTTCGCGACCTTGCGCGGCGTGCAGGTCGAAGCCGTGGTGAGCGACTTGGCGCACTACGTCATCGAGCCCGCCCGGTGGGACGCCGTGGTCTCCATCTGGTGTCACATCCCCGAGGCGCTGCGCGCGAAAGTGTATCGGGCCAGCGTGGCGGGCCTCCGGCCAGGGGGCCACATGCTCGTGGAGGCCTACCACCCGCGCCAGTTGCAGTTCAAGACCGGCGGGCCACCCACGGCCGACCTGATGGTGACGCTGCCGATGCTGCAGCACGAACTGGCCGGCCTGGAGGTGCTGCTCGCCCAGGAAATCGAGCGAATGGTGCAGGAAGGCAAAGGGCACCATGGGCACAGCGCCGTGGTGCAATTCATCGGAAGGAAGGCCGGGTAGGGCCGCCAGTCTGGCTGTCACAAATCCGTCACACTCCCGTTACCGTTTTGTTCTACTCCGCTCGGTACAGTGGCGGCGGCTCGGCACGAGACCGGGCCGCCGCGGGTGCAGATGCCCGCGCTCCGTCACTGCGGCCGGTTCGCTTGACGGCTCAATTCAAGGGGGAGCGAGATGAAAAACATTCGCACCGTGGGACTGGGTCTGGTGATGGTGTGCATGGCAACCGCGTCCGCGCTGGCGCAGGACAAGGTGCCGCAGAAGCCCAGCGGAGTGATGCGCGTGGAAGCGGACCACCGGGCGTTCGCCAGCCACGGAGGAACCGTCGATTGGCGAGTTCCGGCCGCCGGCGTGGAGGGTTTTACCACCTATTGGCCCGATGGATTCCTGGTCACGACGGTCAAGCTCAAGGACGGCACGCTGGTCCACAATCTGGGCACCTTCCGCATTGACGGCGACGTCTGGTGCCAGAAGATGCGGATCCCGGTGGACGGCAAGGAGGCATGCCAGCGCAGCTATCGCACTGCGGAGAACGGCTACGAGGCATGGCGGGCCGACGGCACTTTCCAGGCGTTCTGGCAGTTCAGGCCCAAGAAGTAGCCTGGTTGCAGCCCGAAGACTGCGCGTCGGGGAATTGCCGGGGCACTCATTTCGGCAGCCCGGCCGCGAGCAGCCTCTGCGTCATGGCCGGCGCCAACTGCTTGTCCTTGAAGATGCCAAAGTACCAGTGGCTCCAATCGTGGGCCGAGAACGCTGGGTCCGCCGCCAGTACGTCCTGCGCGCGGCGGCAGGCCTCGTCCAATTGGCCTGCGGCGGACAGACTCGCGACCAGGAACACCTGAGACACGGCGGCGTCCGTGCTGACGCTTGGGTCTGCGCCGTCATCGACAATGCGGGTGAATACCGCTGCCGCTTTGGAGAATGCGGCGGACAAATACAAACCCAGCGCGTGGTACCGCACCATCACGGGGGTGGGGTTTGGGTGCGCGAGCAGGGAGGTTTCGATCAGGGCCAGTCCCTCCGCCACCAAGCCGGCGCCATAGAGCACAAAGGCGGAGTTGCCGTCCACGTTCGAGCGGGGGGTGACCCCCCGATTGACCTGCTTCACGGCTTCGTCGAATTCCCCTCTGTATTGATAGATGTCGCCCATCACCCGGTTGGCGATGCCGAGCTCTGGATCCGTGTCCAGCGCCGCACGCACCAGCCGCTCCGCCTCCATGAGTGACCATGCCGGATCGCTGCTCCAACGGAAGCGGCGGTCCAGCAGATGGGTCACAGCGACCATGACCTGGTGGCCCTGGCGTGTGGGTTCGAGATGCAGGGCCTGCCGAAGCAGCATCCGGGCGCGCTGAGTGTCCACCTTGGTGCGTCGATCCAAATGGAAATTGGCCAGCATGGTGGATTCCCATGCTTTCACGCTGGGGGACTTGCGAAGGAGGTAGTTGCGCTCGCCCTCCGTCAGCTTGATTTGCAGCGCTTTGACCACTTCCAGCGCGATCTCATCTTGCACCTGGAACAGGTCGCCCAATTCACGGTCGTATACCTCCGCCCAAATGTGGCGGCCGGTGCTGGCGTCGATGAGCTGGGCCGTCACGCGGACATGATTGGCGGCAATGAGGACACTGCCCTCCAACACGTGGCCCACACCCAGTTCACGCCCCACCTGCTGCACATTGACGGCGCGCCCTTGGTACGTGAACGAGGAATTCTTGGCGGCCACGGAAAGCTGCGGTACCTTGGCCAGCAGAAAGATGATGTTCTCGCTGATGGCGTCCGCAAAGCGCACACCTCCGGGAGCCGCTTGGCCGCTCATGTCGTCGAACGGAAGCACGGCGATGGTGCGCTCGGCGGGCGGAGTCCCTTCGATCGCCTGGGGCGGTGCAGAGGGCACCGCCGCAGCGGAATCCGATGCAGCCTGGGCGGCCACTAGCGTGCGATACAGCGCCACCGTCTCCGCGGCAGGCGTACTGCCTGCCTGGGCCTGCAGGGTCTCCCTGCAGCGCTCATAGGCGGCAATCCCGTCCCCGAAGCGGCCCGCAGCCTGGCAGCAGTGCATCAAGCGCCGGTAAAGGTCTTCAGAGACATCGTCGATTTCGAGCCCCCGCCGGTAGAGGTCCATGGCACGGGCGACTTGTCCGGCGCGCTCGTAGCCGGCGCCCAGTTCGGCAAGCTGGCGCAGATACAGGCTGTGCAGCCGCGCCCGGGCGGAGAGCACCGGGGGCAAACCGAACTCCCCGGCCAGGAATGGCCCACCGTACAGACTGAGGGCCGCTTCGACGGGTTGATGTTCAGGGGCGCCAGACACCGCCGCACGGGTGGTCGCATGCGTGCGCAGGTCCCGTGCGAACGCCAGGGCGTCCGCCCAGCACACGGCAGGATTGAGGCTATAGCGGCCATGTACGCCACTGACGGCGTCCGGCCCGATCAGCTTGCGGAGCCGACTGAGGGTTGTGCGCAGGGAATTGGCGGCGCCGTCACCCTGTGCATCCGGCCAGAGGGCCTCGGTCACTTGCTCGGCCGATACCGATTGCCCGCCCAGGGCGATTAGAACCTTCAGCAAATCCAGAGGTTTGCGGGGCGCACTGTGGTCGAAGGCCAGCGGCACGCCGTCGATTTCCACCACGAATCGGCCCAGAGTGAAGACTCGGACGGACGGCGGCGGTGGGGCCGAGCTCGAGCGGGGTCGGGCGGGCATGGTCACTCCCCCCGGAATGACTGCTGCGCGGTGCGGGATGCGTGCGCGTAGACGCGCCAGTCGGCCAATACCCTAGCAGTCCTCGGCTTGCCGCAGCAACAACACTCCCGCATCCGAGGACACCGCCCCGCCGTCAAACCGCGCCTCCACACGCCGTCCTTGGCAC
>JBGPEV010000358.1:0-4254 GCA_041482995.1 bacterium
CGCGGTCCCGTCTTGCACAACTGCAAACAACCTTTCACCACAAAGGACACAAAGGACACGAAGGACTGCATCTGCAAATGGGCTCATGCAAAGGCGTAAAGTACAACTGCACTCCAGACTACCTCGCCCCGGTCCATATCTCCTCGCGCGGGGCAAAACGGGCCAACTTCTTTGCAGTTCCTTTGTGTCCTTCGTGTCCTTTGTGGTGAAAAGCAGTCCTTCCATTAGGCTAACCCAACCGGTTGGAGATGGCGCCACTCCAAACCCCAGATGCACCCCTCGTTTGCATCCGGCAAGCGTCACGCTATACTGGGCGCATCCGGAAATGATCCCGCGGCCCGGGCGCTGTAACCGGCCCGGCGCGGGAAACGATGGAATAACCGGGGCCTGCCGCGGTCGGGCGGTCGTGTACCCGCCCCCGAGAAACGCCGGGCCCTGACCGAATGCGCACCCAATAGGAGCCGAACGGAACCATGTTCAAGCGAATCTTCCTGTTCATGGCGGTGAACCTGCTCATCGTCGTCACGATTTCCATCGTGGCCTCGGTGCTGGGGGTAAACCAGTACCTGACGCGATCGGGGCTCAACTACCAGGCGCTGCTGTTCTTCTGCCTGCTGTGGGGCTTCGGCGGCGCGTTCATTTCGCTGGGCCTGTCGCGCATCATGGCCAAGTGGATGCTGGGCGTGCAGGTGCTGGAATCCGGCACCACGCATCCGGAAGGGCGCTGGCTGGTGGAAACGGTGCACCGCCTGGCCCGCCAGGGGGGCATCCAGACGATGCCGGAAGTGGGCTTCTACGAGAGCGACGAGGTGAACGCCTTCGCCACGGGGCCCACCAAGAACCGCGCGCTCGTGGCCGTCTCCGCGGGCCTGATGCGGCGGATGGACAAGGGCCAGATCGAAGGCGTGCTGGGCCACGAGGTGACCCACATCGTCAACGGCGACATGGTGACCATGACCCTGGTGCAGGGCGTGGTGAACGCGTTCGTCATGTTCATCGCCCGCGTCATCGCCTATGCCGTCTCCCAGACGGTGCGGGAGGAGAGCCGCTACATGGTGATGTTCGCCGTCACCATCGCGCTGGAAATCACGCTCAGCATCCTGGGCATGATCGTCGTGGCGTCGTTCAGCCGCGCGCGGGAGTACCGGGCCGATGCCGGGGGCGCGCGCCTGGCCGGGCGCGACAAGATGATCTCCGCGCTGGAAGGCCTCAAGCGCGCCATGGAGCTGCCCGAGCCGGAAGGCGCGCCGCAGCCCGCGTCGCTCGCCACGCTGAAAATCTCCGGCAAGCACGGCGGGGTGCTCTCGCTCTTCGCCACCCACCCGCCCCTGGACGCCCGCATCGCGGCCTTGCGGGCCGGGTCGGCGCGCTAGTCCCCGCGCGTTTCGGCGCCCTTCCCCGCAAACGGGACCTTTGCATGAATGCCGGGCTCACGTAGGGGCGGATCGCGATCCGCCCCCGCCGGCCCGGCGCCAAGCGATGGGCACGGGCGGTGGTTGCGGTTCGTACGCGGGGGCATAGCACGGTGCTGCTGGCGCCTCCGGCAAGCCTACGGCGCTGGCCCCTACATTGTCTGCGGCCCCCCCCCAATCCTCCCCCTGGCGAACCCTGTGTAGGGGCGCGCTGCTGCGCGCCCGCGGCGGTGCCTCCAACTTTGATCGATCGCGATCCGCCCCCTTCGGCCCGGCGCCAAGCAATGGGCACGGGCGGTGGTTGCGGTTCGTTCGCGGGCGCATAGCACGGTGCTGCTGGCGCCTCCGGCAAACCTACGGCGCTGGCCCCTACACGGTCCGTGGCGTTGCGGGTGGCCGAGCCGGCGCCAGGCGCACCGGCCCTGTGGTATAAGGCGGCGCAACCGGCCTTGCGCCAGCGGTCTGCCGCCGTGAAGGCTGCGCGGAGCCGGATCGGCGCCGCGATGCTCCCGGGATTTGCCCATGTCCGCAGTGGCACTGCATCCCAATGTCGTCCTGTTCCTGGCACTGGGGGTGACCCTGGCCGCCGCGCGCGCCCTGGGGGAGATCGCGCGGGGGTTCCGCCAGCCCGCCGTGCTGGGGGAGATCCTGGCCGGGATCGTGCTGGGACCCACGGTGCTGGGAGCCTTGCTGCCGGGCGGAATGCAGGTGCTCTTTCCCGCCGCCGGCCCGGCCGCGCAATTCCTGAGCGGGTTCCACACGGTGGCGATTGCCCTGTTCCTGCTGGGAGCGGGCATGGAGGTCAACTTCTCCAGCGTCGTGCGGCAGGGGCGGGCGGCCATCAGCATCAGCGTGCTGGGGCTGGTGGCGCCCTTTGCCCTGGGATTCGCCGCCGGCTGGCTGGCGCCCCCCCTGTTTGGCGCGGAGCCGGATTCGTCCCGGCTCGTGTTCGCCTTGTTCTTCGCCGCGGCGCTGTCGATCTCCGCCCTGCCGGTGATCGTGAAGACCCTGATGGACCTCAATCTGCTGCGCACGGACCTGGGCGTGCTGGTGGTCGCCGCCGCCATGTTTCAGGACCTGGTGGGCTGGCTCGTCTTCGCGCTGGTGCTGGGGTTGATGTCCACCGCCCCCGGGGCGCTTGCGGTGGGCGAGACCGTTCTGCTCACCCTGGGTTTCGTGGCCGCCATGCTGACGGCGGGGCGGTGGGTGGTGCACCGCACGCTGCCCTGGATCCATGCCTATACGGCTTGGCCGGGCGGCGTGCTGGCGTTCTCGTTCTCGCTCGCCTTCCTCTGCGCCGCCTTCACGGAGTGGATCGGCATCCATGCGATCTTCGGCGCGTTCATCGCGGGCGTGGTGATCGGGGATTCCACCCACTTGCGCGAGCAAACCCGGGCCACGATCGACCAGTTCGTCTCCAACATCTTCGCGCCGCTGTTTTTCGCGTCGCTGGGGCTGCGGGTCGATTTCCTCGCGTCGTTTCACCCGGCCGTCGTCCTGGCGGTGCTGGGGATCGCCATCGCGGGGAAGCTGCTGGGGTGCCGCCTGGGGGGCTGGCTGGCGCGCATGCCCGCCCGGGACTCCTGGGCGATCGGCTTCGCCATGAATTCCCGCGGCGCGGTGGAGATCATCCTGGCCACGGTGGCGCTGCAGGCCGGGTTGATCCGCGAGCGCCTGTTCGTGGCCCTGGTCGTGATGGCGCTGGTCACCTCCATGATGAGCGGCCCGCTCATGCAGTGGGTGCTCCGGCGTCCCACGGCCCGCCGGGTGGCGGACTTCCTCGGCGCGCGGACGTTCCGCCACCGCGTCGCGGCGCGCACCGCGGAGGAAGCCATCGCGGAACTGGCGCCCGCCGCCGCGGAGGCGGCCGGACTGCCGGTGCCGGTCGTGCGCGACGCGGTGCAGGCGCGCGAGCTTCTGATGTCCACCGCGCTGGGCAACGGGGTGGCCGTGCCGCACGCGCGGCTGCCCGGCCTGGCACGGCCGGTGGTGTGCGTGGGTCTCTCCGGCTCCGGCGTGGAGTTCGACGCCGCCGACCGTCAGCCGGCCCACTTGATCGTGCTGCTGCTCACGGCACAGGACGACGAGGGGGCGCAGTTGGAGCTGATTGCCGATGTCGCCCGCATCTTCAGCCGGGCGGAAATGCGGCAGGCCGCGCAGCGGGCGGAGACCTTCACCCAGTTCCTGGCGCTGCTACGGACGGGACAAGCGGTTTAGCTCCGGCTCCAGGTGCTGGGTTGGCCGTCCGGTTTGTTGCCCCGATATTGGCAAACGAGGGTGCAGTTTGGCCCCTAATAGACGTGCTTCTGGTCGGCCAGCTTGCCCCGCACCTTGCGCCAGATCCAGGCCAGGGGATCGTAGAAGGAGCCTGCCACCCGCTCCTTGAGGGGAATGATGGCGTTGTCGGTAATGTGAATGTGCTCCGGGCAGACCTCGGTGCAGCACTTGGTGATGTTGCACAGGCCGATCCCGTGGGCCTCCTTCAGGTCCGTGAGCCGGTTGCGCGTATCGAGCGGGTGCATGGCCAGGGAGGCGATGCGGATGAAGAAGCGCGGCCCCGCGAAATCCTGCGCGCCGTGGTCGCGCATCACGTGGCACACGTCCTGGCAGAGGAAGCATTCGATGCACTTGTGGAATTCCTGAATGCGGTCCACGTCGTACTGCATCATGCGGTAGGTGCCGTCGGCGTTGCGGGGCTTGGGCTGGAACGGCGGGATCGTCTTGTTCATCTTGTAGTTGAAGCTGACGTCGGTCACCAGATCGCGGATGCGCGGGAAGCGCTTCATGGGTTCGATCGTGATGGCCTTGTCCAGCGGCAACTCGTTCATCCGCGTCATGCACA
>JBGPEV010000359.1:0-4253 GCA_041482995.1 bacterium
CTTTTTCTAGCCGGCCTGGGCAAGCCGGCCTGCCGCGCCGTGAACCCGCCGTCAGCGCGCGCGGGATGCTTGCGCCGGCACGGGGTTGACCGGCCGCGGAATCTCGTATCGATCCCGGATGCGCCGGTTCGCCACCGCCAGGGAGTCTGCCTTGAACACCAGCTTGGCGCGGCCTTGGCCGGGCATGAACTCCACGACGTCAAATCCGTCGATGGGGTTTTGCAGCGCCTCCCGGAAGTCCGTCAGTGTCACGACCGGCCGTCCGTTGGCGCGGATCACGATCGCGTTGGGGAGGTCCTCGTATCCCAGGTTGACGGGATCGGGCAAGATCTTGCTGACGAACACGACCCGTTCCGGCGCTTTGCCGGGGTCGCGCAGCGGATTCATGATCGCCTCGATCGCCAGACGGGCCGGAGCCCGTTCCGGCCAATTCTTGCCCCACGCCCGCAGGTAGCTGAGCGTCAACTCCTGCAACACCAGGCCGCCCTGCACCTCGTATTCCACGGACCGGTCGAACACATAGGGGATGACGCGGTAGTCCAGGGGCGTGAGCCGCTGGCGGCGCAGCTTCAGGCTCTTCGGCTTGCCCTCGCGGACGATTTCCACCGGCAAGGCCTCATCGAGGGATTCGTTGATGGCGATGGTGAACAGCATCTGTCCGAAGTTGGGGTGTTCGATTTGCCCTTCCGGATCGATGGTATAGGGGCCGACCCGGGTGAGGATATCGCCCGGCCGCAACTGACCCGCACCGGTGCCGCCCGCGTGAACGCGCCGGATGAGCACGCCCGGGCTGTTCTCCGGCAGGCCGTAAGACGCCCGCAGGGCGGGGTGATTCAACTGCTGCCACGCGAATCCCCGTTGGGCAAAGCCCGCATAGGGGAATTGCCGCGAGGCGCGGATGAACAGCGTCAGCAAAGAGGCGGGCGTGGCTTCGATTTGCTGATTGTCGTGGCTGGTCAGCAGGCCCGTAACGATGCCCCCGGATGTCATCACCTCCGCCCAACCCAATCCCGACATCGAGGTGGTGCCCCGCATGACGGGAAATTCCGCCGTGCCGAAGCGGGAAGAGCCCACGCCGTAGTCCACCAATTCGCCCGTGCCCTGCTCGAACCGCCCGTTGGGGCGCCAACGGTTGATCGTGAACGTGCTGGCGGGGCCGACCCGCTGCGCCAAGGGCAACACCTTGAGATCGTCCCAGAACGAGGGGACGCCCACTTCCAGCAGCGCCAGGTTCAACTCGTAGTCCACCAGCACCGCCCGGGCCTGGTAGTCGGGATAGCGGCCGGACTTGCGCACTTCGATCAGATTGGCGTTCTTCACCAGATCGGCCGTGGTGAGCAGGCGCCGGCCCTCGACCACCAGGCCGCTGCCGGAAACATTCTGCTCCGCCAGTTTCACCCAGGGAGTGATCGGGTCGAAGGACTGCGCCGTGACGCGGATGCTGACGATGCTCTGGGACTCCGGCGGCTGGCCCCACGCCGCCGGCGCCGCCAGCGCCAAGCCGGCACACATCCCCGCGAGTTGGCGGAGCGCTCCCCGGACGGCCGTGCGGCGCTCCCTCATGGCATCCTCCGGTCGTGGGAAATGCCGTATTGGGCGAGAATTTCCTCGTGGCTGCGGCGGGCCTGCGCCTTGTCGAGAATGACGCGGATCTCGCCGGGTTCCAGCAGAATCTGGTCATAGGGCCCGGTCGACGCCTTGAAGCCGGCGTCCAGATCGCCGAGCTTGTGAATGGATACGCCGTTGACGGACTTCACGATCGAGTTGGAAAGGTTGCGGTAGGCGCTGTTCACCGGATGGGGCAGGATCCGGGTCAGCGCGACCGACGTTTGCAACTGGGTTTCCGGATGCTCCAGCGGCTTGAAGAACATCGCATACAGCAGGTGCTTCTCCGCGTTCTGCCAAAAGCTGCCGAACGTGTTCAGGTATTCCTGATCCAGCGGCATGAACACCAGCCCCGCGTGGATGTAGTAGGACGGCATGCGGTCGAATTCGCCCCGCAGGCGGCTGGAGATGGGATGGGGCTTCAGGGGAAACGAGACCTCGATCCGCGCGCCGGCGCGCCACAGCGTCAACCGCACGGGCTCGCTCAACTGCTTTTCCTCGGCGATTTGCTCATAGCTGATGGAGTGGCCGTGGTATTGGATGGATCCCTCGACCTGCACGGGATGGCCGTCGATGGCGAGGATCGCGTCGTTGGGCAGCACAAACCCCTCCGCGGACGACTGCACCGCCACCCGGTCCACCACAACGCCCTCATAGCCGGCGGGCATGGCCAGCATTTCGCGGTACATGGGGTTCATCAGGTTGCTGGTGCTGATTCCCATGTCCCCATAGCCGTCGTATCCGCCATCCTCGATATCGCGCAAGAAGCGCTTGATCACCGGCGTCGGGATAAAGAACCCCACGCCGCTCAGGCGGGTGTTGGTCTGGAACGCGACGCCGACGACTTTGCCGTCCTGAATCACCGGCCCGCCGCTGTTGCCGGGGTTGATGGCGGAATCGGTCTGGATCCCCAGGTGATTGTCCACGCCGGTGTGCAAATAGGTGATGAATTGCACGCGCGACACCACGCCCTCGGTACGGGATAGCTTGTCTCCCCCCGCCGGAAATCCGTAGGTGCGCACCCGGCTGCGCAGGGAAGGCAGGTCGCCCAGCACCAGCGGCGTGATCGGCCGGTTGAATTCGGGATCGGGAACCCGCAAGATGGCCAGATCGGAATCGTGGCCGATGAACTCCAGCGTCGCGAAGTAGGGCGTGCTGTCCCCGTTGCGCCGCACGATGATCTGCCGCGCATCGCTCACCACGTGAGCGTTGGTCATCACCCGTTCCCGGCTGAGGACAAAGCCCGAACCGCTGGCCTGTGACGGGCGTTGCGGCTGCCACGGCGAAAACCAATCGCCCCGCAGGGTGGTGACCTCGATGGAGACGATCGCCCCTTCGATCGCCTGGTCCTCCTGCGCGCCCTCGCCATTTTGAGCGCACACGCGGGCCGGCCCCAGCAGCACCATGGCGCCAACGATCCAGCCGGCCAGCAGCAGTGCCGCGGTCCGCCCGCGGCGCAATGGGAATGGGGGCATGACCGGGGAGGATTCCGCCCCGAATTCCCGTGAGGACGGGTGGGCAGGACGTAGCAACGGCACCGCGGTGCCGTTGGCTATCTCAAAAGCCCGGCGGTGGACCGTTCGGGTCCGCGGTTGGAAGCGGGACGCTCCCGTGCACCAAAAGTTGCGCAACGTGGCGCCCCTCCCCCCTGAATGACCGGCTGCCGGTGCGAAGCTGCCCGTTGGATCGGCCAGCCTCATCCCCCGTTCGATTCGACCCTGCGGGGCCGGCCGCCGCGCTGGCAGCAGTCGCGGCGCGTGCCGGTCAACATCGAGGATGACCAGGGAGTTATAGCAGCTTGAGAATTGTTTCGGGAATCCTGGCGAGCGGGACGACGTGGTTCACGCCGCCCATCCGAATGGCCTCCTTGGGCATGCCGAACACGACGCAACTCTGCTCGTCTTGCGCAATCGTCTGGGCGCCGGCGGTTTTCAGGGCCAGCATGCCCTCGGCGCCGTCCCCGCCCATGCCGGTCATGATGACCGCCACGGTGCTGGGGCCGGCCAGTTTGGCCACGGACTGGAAGAGCACTTCGACCGAGGGCCTCTGGCGGGAGACCTTGGGCCCGTCGTTCAACTCGGCAACCCAGCGCGTTCCATGGCGGGCCAGCACCAGGTGCTTGCCGCCGGGCGCCACCAGGGCGCGGCCCGGCGTGACGGCATCGCCGTGGGCGGCTTCCCGCACTTCGAAGGGACAGAGCGAGTTGAGCCGCTCGGCGAACGTCCGGGTGAAGCCCTCCGGCATGTGTTGCACGATCAGGATGGGCGGAATGTCGGCGGGAAGCTGCGTCAGTACGGCTTGCAGCGCCTGCGTGCCCCCGGTGGAAGCTCCCATGGCGATGATCTTGTTGGAACTACCGGCGCGCAGCGCGGGCAGCACGCGGGGCAGCGCCACCGCCGGCGCCGCCGCTGCCGAGCGCACCCGGGCGCCGGCGGCGGCCTTGATCATGGCAATCAGCTCCGCCGCCATCTCCCCGACGCCGAAGGCCCGGCTGGGTTTCTGAATGATTTCCACCGCGCCAATCTCCAGGGCGTCCATCGCCAACTTGCTGCCCTTGGGCGTGAAGGCGGAAACGATGATCACCGGGAGCGGATGGTGCCGCATCAGCCCGCGTAGAAACGTCAATCCGTCCATGCGCGGCAGTTCCA
>JBGPEV010000360.1:0-4241 GCA_041482995.1 bacterium
CTTCGTGAAGATGCGCTGTGCAGTTTTCGCGATCTGGCTATCCAGCGTTGCCAGCAATTGGGGCAGCATTTCCACCACCGTCACCTCCGCCCCCAAGCGCAGCCAGACCGAGCCCATTTCCAGGCCGATCACGCCGCCCCCGATCACGATCAGGTGCTTGGGCACCTTGGACAGCGTGAGCGCCTCCGTGGAGCTGATGACGCGCTTGCCGTCAAAGGGCACGCCGGGCAGGGGAATCGGGTCGCTGCCCGTTGCGATCACCAGGTTGTGCCCCGTCACCCGCTCGCTCTTGCCGCCGTGGAAAACCTCCACCGCGGCCGGGGACACGATCCTTCCCGTGCCCAGGTAGCGGGCGATCTTGTGCTTCTTGAACAGGCCGTCGATGCCCCGCGTCAGGTCGCCCACCACCTTGTCCTTGCGGCTGAGCATGGCCGCCAGGTCCAGCTTCACCGCGCCCACATTCACGCCGTGCTGCGCCAACCCTTCCTTCGCCTGGCGATACAGCTCACTGGATTCCAGCAGGGCCTTGCTGGGGATACAGCCCACGTTGAGGCACGTGCCGCCCAGGGCATCCCGCTTTTCGATGCAGGCGACCTTCATGCCCAGTTGGGCGGCGCTGATCGCGGCGATATATCCGCCCGGCCCGCCGCCGATGACCACCACGTCGTATTGCGCGGCTTCTGCCATGAAGGGTGCTCCGTTGAACCCGATCCGGCCGGGCGTCAGATGTCGAGCAGGAGGCGCGCCGGATCCTCGATGCACTCCTTCACGCGCACGAGGAACTGCACCGCTTCCCGGCCGTCGACGATGCGGTGATCGTAGGAGAGGGCGGCGTACATCATGGGGCGCACGGTCACCTGGTCATTCACGACCATGGCCCGCTTGACGATGTTGTGCATGCCCAGGATGCCGCTCTGGGGCGGATTGAGAATGGGCGTGGACATCATGGAGCCGTAGATGCCCCCGTTGGTGATGGTGAACGTGCCCCCGGTCAGATCGTCCAGGGCCAGTTTGCCCTCCCGCGCCCGTTTGGCCAGATCGGCGATTTCCAGTTCGATATCGATGAAGCTCTTTTGATCCGCGTCGCGCACGACCGGCACCACGAGGCCCCGTTCCGTTCCCACGGCCACGCCGATGTCGTAGTAGCGCTTGTAGACGATCTCGTCGCCCGCGATCTCGCCGTTCACGGACGGGAACGCCTTCAGGGCGGCCACGCAGGCCTTGGTGAAGAACGACATGAACCCGATCGCCAAGCCGTACTTGGCGCGAAAGGCCTCCTTGTATCGGTTGCGCAACTCCATCACCGCCCCCATGTCCACCTCGTTGAAGGTGGTGAGGATGGCCGCGTTCTGCTGGGCCTGCAGCAGCCGCTCCGCGATGCGCTGGCGCAGGCGGGACATCTTCACGCGCTCTTCCCGCCCGCCCGGCGAGCGGGCGGCCGCGGGCGTGGACCGGGGGGCCGCCGGCGCGGCGGGCGCCGGCTGGGGCGCCGGGGCCGCTGCCGCGGGCTGCGCCGCGCGCTCCAGGTATTGCACGACGTTCTCCTTGGTCACCTGACCGCGCCGCCCGGTGCCCGGAATCGCCGCGGCGTCCAGTTGGTGCTCCTCCACCAGCCGCCGTGCCGCCGGGCCCAAGGTCTCGTTGCGTGCGGCTGCCGGGGCGGCGGATACCGCCGGGGCCGGCTTCGGCTCCGCGCTTGGTGCGGGTGGGCGCGCGGCTGGGGAGGCCGCCGGTTTGGCGGCGCCCTTGCCGTCGGTGTCGATGCGGCCCAGCAGGTCGCCCAGTTTCACGGTTTCCCCGGCGGCCCTGAGCACTTCCATGAGTATCCCGGCCTGGGAAGCCGGCACCTCCACCATCACCTTGTCCGTCTCCAGTTCCACCAGCACCTCGCCTTCCGCCACGGCGTCGCCGGGCTGCTTCAGCCAATTGGCGACCGTCGCCTCGGTGATGGATTCCCCCATGGGGGGCACGCGGATTTCCAATTGCATGATGTCGCTCGGTACACAAGCTGTTGAACAGAAGGGGTTGAGTCGGCGGCACACCGGGCCGCGGCGCTCCGCTCCGCGGCGGGCGGAGCGGACCGGCTGCGGCAATCCAGGCCTAGCTCAGGGCGGCGTCGAGGATCCGTTCCTGCTCTTCATGGTGGACGCGGTGCGAACCCGCCGCCGGGCTGGCCGCATCCTTGCGGCCAATGTAGCGCACGGACAACTTGGGCGGCAGCACGTCGCGGAAGCGCGGCTCCACGAAGCACCAGGCGCCCATGTTCTTGGGCTCTTCCTGGGCCCAGACGACGTCCTTCACGTTGGGATGTTTCTTCAGGATGGCCTGGATATTGTCGTCCACATCCTGCGGATCGTCTGGGAACGGGTAGAGCTGCTCCAGGCGCAAGACGGCGATGTGGCTCAACTTGCGCTTGTTGCGCTCCTGATACAGCTCGTAGAAGAGCTTGCCGCTGCAGAAGACCACGCGCGAGATCCCGTTCGCCGGCAGCGCATCCTTTTCGTAAAG
The DNA here is from genome assembly GCA_041482995.1 of bacterium. Taxonomy (GTDB): domain Bacteria; phylum SAR324; class SAR324; order SAR324; family JACQKK01; genus JBGPEV01. Next base: position 2,509 of record JBGPEV010000360.1, read on the forward strand.
CACCTTGCGGAAACGCCCCTTGATCAGGTCCGCCGTGGACGAGACCGCCATGGGATGGCGCAGCAGGCTTTTGGGGGTCATCAGGATCAGCGGCTTGCGGAAGTTGCGGTGCATCTGCCTCCGCATCAGGTGGAAGAACTGCGCCGGCGTGGTGGCGTTGCACACCTGCAGGTTGTTGTTGGCGCACAACTGCAGGTAGCGCTCGATCCGGGCGCTGGAGTGCTCCGGACCCTGGCCCTCATAGCCATGGGGCAGCAACAGCACGAGCCCGCTCATGCGCAGCCACTTCTCCTCCGATGCCGCCAGGAACTGGTCCACGATCACCTGGGCGCCGTTGGCGAAGTCGCCGAACTGGGCCTCCCACAGGGTGAGGCAGAAGGGATCGGCCAGCGTGTAGCCGAAGTCGAAGCCCATCACGGCCGCTTCCGAGAGCGGGCTGTCGATGACGGTGAACACCCCCTGCGCGCCCGGCAAGTGGCGCAGCGGGAAGTAGGACTGGCCCGTGTTCTGGTCCTCCATCCGTGCGTGGCGGTGGCTGAAAGTCCCCCGCCCGCTGTCCTGCCCACTCAGGCGCACGTGAAAGCCCTCGGAGACCAGGCTGCCGTAGGCGAGCAATTCGCCCATCCCCCAATCGATCGGCGCCTTGTCGTGCACCATGTCGCCCCGCGTTTGCAGCAGCTTCAGCAGCCGGGGATGGGGCGTGAAGTCCGCTGGGACGCGCGCCAGGTGTTCGCCGATGCGTTGCAGCACGGGCAGGGTCACCTCCTGGATGTCGATGTCCTTGGGCACCAGGCCCCGCTCCAGCCCCTGCCAGACTCCGCCCAGCGTGTCGGCGCCGGGCTTCACGTTGTCGGAGACGGACGTCCGCAGGGCCCCATCCAGGTGCTGGCGGTAGCCCGCGGTGATGGCGGCTACCTCGTCCCGCGAAAACGCGCCCTGCTCCACCAGGGCCTTGCTGTAGATCTCGAGCGTGGAGGCGTGATCCTTGATGCGCTTGTACATCAGCGGCTGGGTGAAACTCGGCTCGTCGGTCTCGTTGTGCCCATGCCGCCGGTAGCAGAACAGGTCGATCACGATGTCCGTGTGGAAGAACTGGCGGAAGCCCACCGCCAGCTTGATCACGTGCAGCACCGCCTCGGGATCGTCCCCGTTCACGTGAAGCACCGGGACGCTCAGCATCTTGCAGACGTCGCTGGGGTAGAGAAACGAGCGCGAATGGCGGGGCGAGGTCGTGAATCCAATTTGGTTGTTGACGATGATGTGGATCGTGCCGCCCGTCTTGTAGCCTTCGAGCTGCGACAGGTTGAGCGTTTCCGCCACGAGCCCCTGCCCGGCAAAGGCCGCGTCGCCGTGCATCAGCACCGGAACGATGCGCGTGCGGCGCTGGTCTCCGCGCCGCTCCTGCTTGGCCCGCACGTTGCCCACCACCACCGGATTCACGGCCTCCAGGTGGCTGGGGTTGAAGGACATGGAGAGGTGGATCTTCTTGCCGCCGCGCGTGACGCGGTCGCTGGAGTAGCCCTTGTGGTATTTCACGTCCCCGGAACCGGTCAGCTCGTCCACTTCGTAGCTGTCGCGGAATTCGGCGAACAGTTGCTCGGGCTGCTTGCCCATGATGTTGATGAGCGTGTTGATCCGCCCCCGGTGCGGCATCCCGATCACGACCTCTTCCGCGCCGAGTTCTCCCGCTTCCTCCACCAGTCCCTCCATCAGCACGATGAGGGATTCGCCAC
>JBGPEV010000361.1:0-4237 GCA_041482995.1 bacterium
CGACGGCTCCACGGTGGAGTGCGACGCGGTGATCATGGCGACCGGCATCCGCCCCAACCTGGAATGGCTCAAGGGCTCCAAGATCAAGGTGAATCAGGGCATCGTCGTCGATGACCACCTGCGCAGTTCCGTCCCCAACGTGTATGCGGCGGGAGACGTGGCGGAGGCGAAGAACCTGATCAGCGGCGCGCGCGAAGTGCACGCCATCGAGCCGACCGCCATGGAGCACGGCCGCGTGGTGGCCGCCAACATGGCCGGCAAGAATGTCGCGCATCCCGGCAGCCTGCTCATGAACATCGTCGGCGTCGCCGGACTGGACATCGCCAGCTTCGGCAGTTGGGAAGACCCCAAGGCGGAAGTCATCACGGGGCTGGAGGAAGGCCGCCACGCCTACCGCAAGTACCTGTTCCAGGGCGACCGCATGGTGGGCGCGATCCTCGTCAGCCCCAATGCGCAAACCTGGAGCGGCAACGACCTGGGCATGCTCAAGGGCCTGGTGCAAAGCGGCAAGGGCCTGGGAGCCTGGAAAGACTGGCTGAAGAAGCATCCCTTCGAGATCAGGAAGCCCTACCTGGCCAGCCACACGGTCGCGGCGCTCCTGCCCAAGACGATCCTCAACGCGCCCACTCCCTCGCCGCGGGCGTAACGGGGCGCGGCAGGGTTCCGCACCGCAGCGGGAGCGGCCGCCATGGCCACCGGCCCCGGACTCGCCAACGCCAGCATCGGCATCGTCAACATCGGGCAGATCGCCATCCGCGTAAAGGATCTGGAGCGGGCGGTGGCGTTCTACCGGGACACGCTCGGGCTCAAGTTCCTCTTCTCCGCGCCGCCCAAGCTGGCGTTCTTCGACTGCGGCGGCGTGCGCCTGATGTTGAGCCCGGCAGTAGCGCCGGAGTTCGATCACCCCGGGTCGATCCTCTATTTCCGCGTCCCGGATATTCAGGCCGCGTACGCCCGCCTCGAACAGCAGAGCGTCAACCTGCGCTCCCAGCCGCGCATGATTGCGCGCATGCCGGACCACGACCTGTGGTTGGCGGACTTCCAGGATTCCGAGGACAACGTGCTCGCCCTGATGAGCGAAGTGCCGGGCAAGTGAGCAGTGTATCGGTTTCGACGAAATCGCCGGCATCTACGCACCGCAGACCCCTCGCGGAGCCTGCCCTTGAGGGCACCGAAGGGCTCGGCGTGACAAGGAGTTGTCATTTCGAGCGCAGCGAGAAATCTGCTGGTGTCGCCAGACTGCTACACTACCCTAAAGCGAGCCCCATTTTGGCCCCCGATCCCGTGCTCCCTTTGGTGACTATTTTGCATTTCTGACCCCTGAACATGCCTGAATTGCGGGGCAACCGGTTCTTTCGGGCCGGAGACATTCACGTTCAAGGTCGGAACATGCGCGCGTTCGCGCTGGCTTTCTCTTTGCTGCTGCTCTCGGCCGCCGCCGTTCGGGCGGAGTCCAACACGCTGTTGCGATTCTACTATTCGCCCAACGCGATGGGCACGATCAGCAAGAGCCCGGCTGACCCTAACGGCGACAAGAAATCGGAAGCGGTGGACAGCACCTGGAAGGGCGATCTGGAGCTGATCCTCTGGCGCCGACTCGGGCTTTCCGCCTCCCGGCAGAATGTGCTGCGCGACTTCGACAACGCTGCCGGGCAGGCCGTGCACGAGGAGTGGGTGCAGTACTCCTACAACCTGGCGCTCTACCTGCGCGAGGTGAACCACTACAAGTTCAACCTCTACGCCGGGGGCGGCACGGGTGTGGTGGAGAAGTACCGCTACAGCTTCGACAAGGTGCGTCAGAACACCCGCGCGCGCGACCAGAACATGCCCCTCTCCCGAGCGTTCGGCGGGATCGACTACACCTTCGAGCGCATTGGCTTCCGCTACGAGTACTCGGCTGTGACCGTGGAGAAGGACACCCCGGGCTTCAAGGACAAGCTGGACCAGACCTACCAGCACATCGGCTTCTTCATCCCGTTCAATTAGCGGCCTTCGCCGGCGGCGTGGGGATCGGCGCGCCCGGGTCGACCTGCTCCACCGTCACGGGCAGCCCCGGCGGCGCGATCACCACCACCGAGACGTTGCCCGAGCGCCGCATGCCGCGGCCCTGCACGGTGTAGTGCAGCCGCAGCGCGTCGCCGACCCGCACCGGTCCCGCGCGGCGTTCCCACAAGGCGGCCCAGGGCCAGCCCCGGCCGGAAAGCGTGGTGAAGATGCGCAGCTCGGTGCTGCCCGGCGCCTCCTGGACGCGCACGTTTCCGCCGGTCGCCACAATGGCCTGCACGGCTTGGGTACCGGCGGGGAGCGGCACGCGCCATTCCGACCGCTCCTGAATGGGCAGGAAGGCCGCATACCCCGTGAGCAACGCCAGCGCACCCACCCCGGCCAGCGCCCAGGCGGCAAACCGGCGCGATGCTGAAGGGCGCCGGCCGTCCGGCGGGCGCGCTGCCCACCGGCGGGCCAGCGCCCATTCCACCGCCAGGGAGCTGAACCAGATCACCCCGGCCGCCCACAGCCCATCTGAAAGAAAGTGCCCGCCCTGCGTGATGCGGGCCCACGCGGTGATGCTGCCCAACCCGAGTCCCAGGGCCAGCGCGACTCCCGCCCAGCGCCGGGAGCGGGGCCGCAGGGCAAAGTAGGCGATCAGCACGGAGAACCCGCCCGCCGCGTGACCCGTGGGAAAACCCGGCTCGTCCCGGCGAAAGGTCGGCAGCAGCACGGGCCGGAAGGCGCGGTCGCCGCCAAACTCGGTCACTTGGCGGGGGCGGGGTCGGCCCCACAGCTCATGCAGGACGCCGTTGGTGACCAGCAAGGGCCCGAGCAACAGGCTCAGCAAGATGAGCCCGCCCGCCCAGCGCTGCCAGGTTGCGGCGCGCGCGTAGCCCCAAGCCAGCAGTCCCAGACCCGCCACCGCGAGGACTATGGCGGGCACGACCCCCCAGGTATAGAGGAAATCCCACGGCTGCTCGTAACCCACCGGCCACGCGGGCGGCCCGGCGGGATCATAGTAGAGCGCCGCCACGCGCCGGTCCAGGTCCAGCGCCCACACGGCCACGGTGCCCACCCCCAGGAGCGCGGCGGGAATCCACCCGTGCCAGCGGCTGGGCGCGAGGGGTGGCCAGGAAGGGTTCATGGGCGGAAGGTGCGGATTCGGCAGCGAAGCTCGAAAGCACAGCGTTAGGATGGAACGATACCGGACCGCGTACGTGGGGGACAGCCCACCCGGCGTGATCGCCAGGTCAATCGCATGCTCGAGAAGACTTCAGAAGATGGGGCCGCGGGGGGCCGCCGCGCCCGCCCGGCGATGCGCGGACCGGCACCCGTTCGGCGGGCTCAGGGCAGGCTCCGGCCCGTCCCGCCGGGCAGGGGTGGGCGGCCTTTGGAGGAGGCGGTTGCCTTGTGGGTTGCGCACACCGGATGCGGGCAATGCGCGGGGGAGCCGCGCATCCCTGCGGCCGCTCCGGGCGGAACGCAGCGGGCATGCCGAGGGCGGCGCGCCAGCTTCCACACGCCGGAGCACCCACCCGCGAAACTCACCCGCCGGAGGAATGCCGGCGACGAAAAAACAAAAGGAAGCGCCGGCGCGGGGCCGACGCTTCCTTCGTCGTTGCTGCGGTACCGAGTCAGGCTGCCCGGACTACATCATGTCCATGCCACCGCCCATGCCGCCCATGCCGCCGCCCGGCATCGGGGGCGTCCCGTCCTTGTCCTTCGGCTTCTCATAGATCGCCGCTTCGGAGGTGAGCACGAGGCCCGCCACGGAAGCCGCGTTCTCGAGGGCCACGCGGGTCACCTTGGCCGGGTCGATGATGCCGGCCTTCACCATGTCCACGTACTCTTCCTTCTGGGCGTCGAAGCCCTCGTTGATGTTGGACGCGTTCCGCACGCGGTCCACGACCAGGGCGGCTTCGACCCCGGCGTTTTCCACGATGGCGCGGATGGGCGATTCGATCGCCTTGAGGACGATGCGCGCACCCACCAACTGGTCGCCGCTCAGCTTCTTGGCCTTGATGCCTTCCTCGATCGCTTTGGTGCAGCGCAGCAGGGCGACCCCACCCCCCGGCACGATGCCTTCCTCGATGGCGGCGCGCGTCGCATTCAGCGCGTCTTCCACACGGGCCTTCTTCTCCTTCATTTCCATTTCGGTCGCGGCACCGACCTTGATCAGCGCCACACCGCCGGCCAGCTTGGCAACGCGCTCCTGCAGCTTCTCGCGGTCGTAGTCGCTGGTCGCTTC
>JBGPEV010000362.1:0-4212 GCA_041482995.1 bacterium
GCGCGATGCCGGCCGCCTGCACCAGCAGGGTGGGAAAATGGTCGATGGCGGAATCGACCTTGAAGCGCCGGTCGCCTGCCGACAGGCGCACCTCCAACGTGCCTTCCCGGGCTTTGCGCCCAAAGGCATAAAAGTGCAGGCGGAAACCGTCCAGTTGTCCCCAAGGGATGGACTCCCGATGGCTGCCCTGCACGCGCGTGGCCGCCTGTTGGTCCACCTCATAGTGGAGGCTGCCGCGGCGCCATTGCTGCAGCCCATAGAGCGCGAACAAACCGCCCACCACCGCGACCGGCACGCCCACCCAGAGGGAAGGTTGCAGGCCCAGCACGATGGCGAAGCAGACCCCGCCGCCGACGGCGCTCTTGCCCGCTTCCCAGCGCAGGACGGTGGGGGAATAGCGCAGGATAACCGGCAGCGCCTTGACCTCCACCGGCTTGCCGATCAGCTTGGCCATCAGACCCATTTGCATCGTTGCTCTCCGCTCGGACGGATGCGCGGTGCCAGCGGACGCCAGAGCGCCCACCGCCTACCGCGCCGGGTTCAATGCAGGGCGACACCCGGGGGCGCCCAGGCCTCTTGGCGCCGGTCCAGGAATCGCTTGGCCTTGGCCTCGAACCGCGGCAAGCTGCCGGACGGGCAGGCGTTCAGCGTCACCCGGATGCCCAGCTTCTCCCGGATCAGCCGGGCGATCTCCGCCTGCCGGTCCTGCCCGCTGTTGTCCTCATATTCCACGTGGATCTGGTCCATGTGGCTGACCCGGTAGGCCGAGACGCGGTGCTCGCCGATCTCCGGCAGGCCGTTGAAGATGGCCAGGAACGCGGAGGGGAACACGTTGATCCCGCGGATGGTGACCATGTCGTCGCGCCGGCCCAGGATGCCCCCTTCCAGCAGCAGCCACGTGCGGCCGCAGGAGCAGGTGTGCCGGGGCAGAGCCTTCACGACGTCGCCCGTGCGATATCGCACCACCGGAAAGCATTCCCGCCCCAGGTTGGTCAGCACCAACTCTCCGGGCGTGCCGGGCGGCACGGGCTGACCGCTTTCGGGGTCCAGCACCTCACAGATGAATTCCGCCTCGTTCACGTGAACGCCCCGCCGCGCGGAGCAGGAGAACCCGAACGCGCCCACCTCACTGGCGCCCGGATGGTCGTACGTGCGGGCGCCCCAGAGGGTTTCGATGCGCTCCCGCGTGGCCGGAATGCCCGCCCCCGGCTCGCCCGCGTGGATGGTGATGCGCACCTTCAGGTCCCGCGCCAGGTCGATGCCTTCCGCCCGCGCGATCTCCGCCAGATGCAGGGCGTAGGAGGGTGTGCAGATCAGCACGGTCGCCTCCAGGTCCCGCATCATGGCCAGGCGCTGGGGGCTGGTCATGCCTCCCCCCGGCAACAGCAGCGCTCCGTATTGGTGCAAGGCCTCCTGCGCGGACCAGAAGCCGATGAAGGGACCGAAGGAAAAGGCCAGCATCACCCGGTCGTCCGGTGTGACCTCCGCCGCGTCCAGGATCGCCTGCCAGCACTGTGACCACCAGTTCCAGCACTGGGCCGTGTCCAGCACGCGCAGCGGCGTGCCGCTCGTGCCGGAAGTCTGGTGAAAGCGCACGTAGCGGCTCAAGGGGAAAGTCAGGTTCGACCCGAACGGCGGATGGAGCCGCTGGTCGTCCAGCAACTCTCCCTTGAGCGTGAACGGGAAGTCGCTCAGGTGCTCATAGTCCAGCCGCGCCGGAGGAATGCCGCGCCACTTCTCCTGGAACAGCCGGTTCTCCCGGCTCAGGCGCGTGGCCAATCCATCGAAGCGCCGCGCCTGGTGGCTCTGGCGCTCGCCGTCGCCCCACGTCTGCAGTCGCTCCTGGTACATGGCTCCTCCCGCAATGGGTCACCTTCCCTGCGATCCTACCTAGTGCACGAATGGTCCCGGCCCGGCAAGGAGCGGGGTTCAGGGGCCGATCACGGAGAGGTTGTAGCTGCCTCCATAGCCGTAGCCGTCCCCGGCAATCACATACAGCGTCACCGGAACGGCGGCGACGTTTATGACACAAGAAGCCGTGAGGGGCGGGATGTTTCCCCCCGTACAACTTCCGACCCGTTGCGCAGGCGCATAGGTGTTGTCCTGGTAGATATCCAGGAAATAGTAGTTCCCACCGGCGTTGGTGACCTTGAGTCCATAGACTCCGGCCTTGGAGGCGGTGACTTGAAAGTAGTGCTGGTCATTGGGCGCCGCAAAGGTGCCGTCGAAATTGTTCCCCGGGGAGATGGATGTCCCCGGCGGCGTGGTGGGACCGCCCGAACCGCTCAATAGGCCGGTGGGCCCGCTGCTGAAGGCCGCGACCCCGTAGGTCAGTTGGGCTTGGCCCGTGGTTTGCGGGTAGACGACGAGCCAACTGCTTCCCTGACCGTACATGCCAAGATACTCCCCTTGGCCAGTCCCACAGTACCCGGAGCATGGGTTGGAACTTACGTCCCAAAAGCTCAAGCTCGTATATCCGGCGTTCAGATAGACACCGAACTGGGGATTGTTTGAGACGGATTCGGGCCGGGGCTGCACCCAGAGGTGGTAGTCGGAGGCGGGCGGAACGCTGACGGCGAAAAAGGCCTGCGTGCCCGGAAAGGTCACGTTCAGCGCCGGCTGATCGAGGCCCACCGCGATGGGGTTGTTGGCCGTGTCTCCCGGACCGGGCTGATTCTTCGGAGTGGTCTCCACGGTAACTTTGTCATCGCCCCCGCATCCGGCCAGGAGCACGGCCAGCAGGATCGCGGCCATCCGCCATCGTCGATTCATCGTTCCTGACTCCCGCAAGATGCGTTCCGAAGGACGCTGTCACCACCCGTTCCGCGCGGGACCGGGAATCCCAGACCCTCAGGATACCGGTCATTGAACGCCCGTGACAATGCGCAGGTTTCCCAGCCCGGCCCGGATTCCTGCCGGCAGCCCGGGCAGCGTTGACGCGGCTACTTGCGCAGTTCGAAGCGCTTGATCTTGCCGGTGGCCGTCTTGGGCAAGTCCGGGACGAACTCGATCCACTGGGGCGTCTTGAAGCCCGCGATCGCTTGGCGCACGTGGTCGCGCAATGCGTCGGCGAGGGCCTCGCCCGCGGTTTGCCCGGGCTTGACCACCACGAACGCCTTGGCCTTGGTCAACCCGGCGGTATCGGCGTGTCCCACCACCGCGCACTCCGCCACGGCAGGATGGCCCAGCAGCGCGTTCTCGATCTCGATGGGACTCACCCAGGCGCCGGAGACCTTCATCATGTCGTCATTGCGCCCGGCGTACCAGTAGTACCCGTCGGCGTCGCGGTGGAACTGGTCGCCCGTCACCACCCATTCCCCGAGCATGGTGGACTTGGATTTCTCGTGCTTGTTCCAATAGTAGGGGGCGGAGGAATCGCCCTTCACCAGCAGGGCCCCCACCTCGCCGTCCTGCACGGGCTGACCGTGCTCATCCACGAGCTTGGCATCGTAACCGGGGCAGGCCGTGCCCGTGCTGCCCGGCTTCACGCTGCCCAGGCGGTTGGAAATGAAGATGTGCAGCATTTCCGTGGATCCGATCCCGTCGAGGATTTCCGTGCCGAAGTGCTTCTTCCAGCGGGTGAACAGTTCCGGCGGCAGGGATTCCCCGGCGGAAACGGAGAAACGCAGGGAGTCCAGCTTGGGAAGCTGGGCGGGCGGGTTCTGCTTCCCTTGCAGCCAGGCGTCGTAGGTATTCAGCATGCCATTGAAGACAGGCGGACCGCCGTAGAACACGGAGGGCCGAAAGCGCTCCAATACGGCAAAGCAAACTTCCGGCGTGGGCCGCGCCGGCTGAACGACGGCGCATCCGCCGGTCGCCATGCAAAAGTACAGGCTGTTGCCCATGCCATAGGCGAATGGAAACTTTGCAGCGGAGAATCCGACGTCCCGATCGGTCAGCTTCAGCACGGGCTGCGAGTAATGGTGGATGACGTAGGGAATGTCGTGATGCAAGTGCACGGCGGCCTTCGGCGCACCCGTGCTCCCGGAGGTGTAGAGCCAGAATGCCGCGTCGTCCGGGCTCGTCGGCTCTGTGGCGAGCTCGGCGCTCGCCTGCTCCAGCAGCGGGGCGAGGGACTGCCGCCCGGGTACGGCTCCATTGGCGACGAGCACGTGCTTGAGGTGCCGCATCTTGTCCACCGAAGCCTCGACCTGCGGCCACAGGGCCTGATCCACGATCAGTACCCGCGCCCGGCTGTCTTCCAGCATGTAC
>JBGPEV010000363.1:0-4209 GCA_041482995.1 bacterium
CTTGACGATGCGGTCGATCTCCTCCCAATCGTCCTGGCCCACGTCGCCCGCGTAGAGCGCGCCGGTCTGGCGGTCAAAGCTGAAGCGCCACGGGTTGCGCAGGCCATAGGCCCAGATTTCCGCCCGCGCGCCGGCCGTGTCCCGGAAGGGATTGTCCGCCGGGATGGCATAGCGCAGGGGCGGCTGCTCCCGGTCCACGTCGATGCGCAGGATCTTGCCCAGCAGCGTGCCGCGATTCTGGCCGTTGCCGTGGGGGTCGCCCGCGGAGCCCCCATCGCCCAGGCCGATGTACAGGAAGCCGTCCGGCCCAAAGGCCAGTTGGCCGCCCTTGTGATTGGGGTAGGGCTGGCTCACCTCCAGCAGCACGCGCTCGGAGGCCGGGTCGGCGGCCCGCCGCAACCCGTCATAGCGGAAGCGCGCGACCACCGTGCGGCGCGGCGCGGCGGCGGAGTAGTACACGTAGAAATACGGGTGCGCCGCGAACCGGGGATGGCAGGCGACCGAGAGCAGCCCCTCCTCGTTGCCGGCCGTGCTCACGGCGGGGCGATGATCGAGCGCCACGCCTGCGGCCCGTTGAGCGTCGCGCCGGAAGCGCAGAATGCGGCCCGCCTGCTCCACCACCACCAGCGTACCGCTGCCGTCCGGCAGTTCGGCCACGTGCACGGGACGCCGCAGGGACTCTTGGGGAATGAGGCGCTGGAGCGCCACCTTGGGCTGGGCGATGGCGGGCGGGGCTGAGAACGCAAGGGCGGCCACGGCCCAAAGCCCGAGTCCCGTCCCCAGGAGGCGCAGTGCCATCGGTCTCCTTCCCGCTCAGCGCTGGGCGCTGCCCACGGCCTGGGCGATCGAGGTGAACCCGTCCCGCTCCAGCAGCGTTGCCAGGCCCCGCGCCAGTTCGCCCACCAAGGCGGGGCCGCGATAGACGAGTCCCGTGTAGACCTGCACCAGGCTGGCCCCGGCCCGGATCAGGGCATAGGCGTCGGCGGCCGTGAAGACGCCGCCCACGCCGATGAGCGGCAAGCGTCCGCCGCTCAGGCGCCGGAGCGCGGCGACCGTCTGCAGGGCCAGCGTGCGCAGCGGCTCGCCGCTCAGGCCGCCCGTCTCCCTGGCCAGCGGACTGCGCAGGTCCGGCCGCGTGGTGGTGGTGTTGGTGGCGATCAGGCCATCGAACGAACAGGCCAGCGCCGCCTGCACCACGTCGGCTTGCTCCGCCCCGGTCAGGTCGGGCGCCACCTTCACCAGCAGCGGCACGCGGCGCCCCGTCTCGGTGGTGAGGCGCGTGCGCTCCCCGGCCAGGGCTTCCAGCAGGGCGGTGAGTTGGCCGCGCTGCTGCAAGTCCCGCAGGCCCGGCGTGTTGGGAGAACTGACGTTGACGACGGCATAGTCCGCCACCCGGTAGACTGCGCGCAGGGCGGCGCAATAGTCCCGCCCGGCGTGTTCCAGCGGCGTATCCCGGTTCTTGCCCAGGTTGACGCCGATGGGCACCGTCCGCCGGGGCAGCCGCCCGAGGCGCGCGGCCAGCCGCTCCGCGCCCGCGTTGTTGAAGCCCATCCGGTTGATCACCGCCCGGTCTTCGGGCAGCCGGAACAGGCGCGGGCGCGGGTTGCCGGGCTGGGGGCGGGGCGTCACGCTGCCCACCTCCAAAAATCCGCAGCCCAGCCGGGGCAGCACGCCCGCCAAGACGCCGTCCTTGTCGAACCCGGCGGCCAGCCCGACGGGATTGGAGAAGGTCAGCCCCCACAGGCTCTGCCCCAGGCTGGGCGGGCTGGGCGCCGAGAGCGCTCCCAGCAGCGCCGGCACGCCGGGCACACGGGAGAGTGCCGCGGCGCCGTGCACCGTCAGGCGGTGGGCGGTCTCGGGATCGAGCGCGAACAACAGGGGGCGGAGCAGCGAATACATGGCCGGTGGGGGTGCGCTCAGCGCGCTCCGCCTGGGGACGTCTCCTTGACCTCCGCGGCTTCCAGGACGGCGACATATTGCACTTCCAAGCGGGCGCGTTGGGCCTCGTAGTCGGCCGGGGAAACCTTGCCGCTGTGGAAGGAGTGCTCCAGGTCGTCGATCGCATCGAGCAGGGCGTCGCGCTCGCTGAACTCGGCGGGTGGTGGGTTGGCCAGCCGATAGGCCTCCGCCGGCTGGAAGACCAGGGGATAGCTGACGACCGCCACGGCCAGCAGCAGGATCAGTAGGGCGACGACGTAGAGCAACACCGCTAGTCCTCCTCCTTGAAGCGCTTCAGGTCCCGATCCAGCCGCTCCCGTTGTTGCGGCGAGAGGGACGGTGGCGCGGTCTGCCGGGATTCCGCCTGTTTCGCGGAGCGGCGGACGCGCCACACGAGCAGCCCGCCCACGCCGAGAATGGCGGCGCCGGGGAGAATCCAGAGCACCAGCCCCAGGCCTTCCTTCTTGGGAGCGCGCAGGATCCATTCACCGTAGCGGGCGACGAAGTAGGCCTTGATGTCGTCGTCGGACTGGCCTTCTTCCACCATGCGCCGCACCTTGTCCCGGATCTGCTTGGAGAACGACGCCTCGGAGTCCTTCACGGACAGGGCCTGGCAGGTGGGGCAGCGCAGCTCGTCGCTGATCTGCTGCACACGCCGCTCCAACTCCTCCTCGCTCAGGGCGAGCGCGGTCCCCCCGGCAAACAGAAGGATCAGCGTCAGCGCCAGCAGCATCATCAGCAGCGCGCGGAGAGGAGGACTGGGGATCATGGCGCTCTATTGGGCGGCGGTCAGGCGCGCCACCTCGGACTGGATCATTTCGGGCGTCACCGGGCCGATCTGCTTGAACCGGATGATACCCTGTCCATCGATGAAAAAGGTCTCCGGCACCCCATAGAGCCCGTAGTTGAGCGCGATGTCACCGGTCGCATTGTCCAGGCCCAGAAAGTAAGTCTTGCCGTATTGCCGGGCGAAGGACAGCGCGGGGATAGCCGTGTCCTGGATGGCGATCCCGATCACCCGGATCTTCTTCTGCCCCTTCTCATAGGTCAGGTGCGCCTGCTGCAAGACGCGCGCTTCCTCGCGGCAGGCCACGCACCAGGAGGCCCAGAAATTGAGGATGAACGGGGTGCCCTTCAGCTCCGCCAGGGAAACCCGCTCCGTCCCGTTGATCTGCTGCACCTCGAACGCGGGCGCCGGCCGGCCCACCAACGGGGAGGGCACCAGTTTGGGATTGAGGGTGAAGCCGTAGGTGAACAGCGCGGCCAGCGCGCCGATCGTTCCCATCACCGACCAGAATTTCCAAGACATCCACATGACTGGCCTCGCCCTGTTGCTCCGTCCGCTGCCCGTCATACATGGCGACAAAAACGATTAGCCACAGATGAACACAGATGGATCCGATGAAGCGCCCGGGTTCCGGAGGCTGACTGCATACAGGTAACATGGGACTGCTCTCCAAGGGGTGTTTGAAGGCGGTTGACTGGAAGCAGTCTCAAAATTCGCCGGGCGCTCCGGACCGCCCCCTGACCCCCGCGCCAAAGGCTTGCCGTAGGCGCCAGAAGCATCGCGCGGATCTGTCCTCCTCCGTAAACTGAGGGGGAGAAGAATTGCCGTAGTGGCCGTTTTTCACTCCCCCTTCTCCGTTTGCGAGACTTTTTCATAACCCCACAATAGATCGGTAGGACGGGCCTCCGTGCCCGTCCCCCCGCGCCTGGACGGGCACGGAGGCCCGTCCTACCAACGGCCTTCGGAGTTACGCAAAGGTCTCGTTTGCGGAGAAGGGGGCCGGGGGGATGAGGTGCCGTTGGACACGCAGAAACCCATTCTTGAGACTGCTTCTAACGATGGGCGCGCAATGCTCCGCCCGCGTCACTGAATTGCGCTATCGCATTTGCGTTTCTTATCTGTGTTCATCTGTGTGTATCTGTGTCTGAAGAGATGTCGTTGTGTTTAGACCGTGCCCAGGCGGCTGTCCACCGCCGGTTCAAAGACGCGGCGCGGCCGGTACCACATGCAGATGGCCGTCCCCAGGGTGAAGAGGGGAAACGCGAACCAAGCCACCATCACCAGTGGATTGACGTTGACGCGCAGCGTGACGGTGCCGCCGGGATTCTCGCTGGCCAGCACCAGGTACAGATCCTCCGCCACCGTGCGGTAGATGGCCACTTCGGTCAGCGGCTCCGGCTGGGTGGGATAGTAGCTGCGGGCGGGCTTGAGCACGGCCAACTGGCGGTTGCCCGAATAGACCTCGATCTCCGCCGCCTGGAGCC
>JBGPEV010000364.1:0-4201 GCA_041482995.1 bacterium
ACGATGTCGTGCAGCATCATGGACTCGGTTTCCTGCAGGCTCATCCGTTCCTTCACGGCCCGCTCCATGCGGACGAGGCCGATGCGGAACTGGTTCTCCAGCAGTTCCCCCACGCTGCGCACCCGGCGGTTGCCCAGGTGGTCGATGTCGTCGATGGTGCCGTCCACCCCCTCCTTCAACTTCAGCAGGTAGTCCACCGTGCGCAGGATGTCCTCCTTCGTGAGCACGGTGTTTTCCAGCGGCTCTTCCAGTCCCAGCTTCTTGTTGCTCTTCAGCCGGCCCACGCGGGAGAGGCTGTAGCGGTCCTCGTTGAAGAACAGGTTGTGCAGCAGCAGGCGCGCCGTCTCGAGCGTGGGCGGATCGCCCGGCTTCAGGCGCTTGTAGAGTTCGATCAGCGCTTCCTGGGCCGAGCGCATGTTGTCCTGGCTCAGCGTCTCGCGCAGGGATTGGCCGATCGTGCGGTCGCCCACGTAGATCAGCCCGATCTTCTCGATTTTCGCCTCCAGGATCTTTTCGAGCGCCTGGGTGGTGATGACCTGGTTGGCGGGCACCAGCACCTCGCCCTCGCCGCTGACGATATTGCGCATCGGGTAGTGGCCGACCACGTCTTCCACGGTGCCGGGGATGCGCGTCAGGCCGGCGGACTGGATGCGGCGCATGGCCGGGCGGGTGATCTTGCGGTCCACGGGCACCAGGATCTCCCGCGTCTTGGGGTCCACGATGTCCACCACGGCGCGCTGGTTCAGCGTCACCTCCGGGTCCACTACCTTGGTGATCACCCGCTTGTCGTTCTCCTTGCCGATCGCCCCCGACAAGTCCACCGTTTCCACGGGGTAGAAGCGGGCGAGAATTTCCTCCTCCGTCGCGCCCAGGGCGCGCAGCAGGATAGTCGCGTAGAACTTGCGCTTGCGGTCGATGCGGCAGTTCAGCAGGTCCTTCGCGTCAAACTCGAAGTCGATCCACGATCCGCGCTGGGGAATGATGCGAGCGGAATAGAGGATCTTGCCGCTGGAGTGGGTCTTGCCCTTGTCGTGGGTGAAGAACACGCCGGGACTCTTGTGCATCTGGCTGACGATCACCCGCTCCGTGCCGTTGATGATGAACGAGCCGCGGTCGGTCATCAGGGGCAGTTCACCCAGGTAGATGTCCTGTTCCTTGATGTCGTGAATGTGCTTGCTGCCGTCGTCGGTGTCCTTCTCCCAGACGATCAGGCGCAGGGCCACCCGCAGCGGCGCGGAAAAGGTCACGCCGCGGATGCGGCACTCGTCCACCGTGTATTGGGGGTCGCCCAGCCGGTAGTGCACGTACTCCAGCGTCGTGCTGCCCGAAAAGTCCGAGATCGGGAAGACCGACCGGAACACCGCCTCCAGCCCCTCGTTCTTGCGCTGGTCGGGCGGCAAGTCCTTCTGCAGAAAGCGGTTGTAGGACTCCAGTTGCATGTTCAGCAGGTTGGGCATTTCCGGCGTCTGAATGCGGCCGAAGGAGAACCGGATGCGGTCTTGGCGGCTGTGCTGGTTCTGCATGGACGTCCCTTGCGGTGTGACGGTTAGCGCGGATAGAGCATTCGCCTGGCGTTGGACTGCACCTGCCCCGGGGCGCGCCGGCGCCCGCTTTGGGGAGGTTCACCGGCCTAGCGTCCCGCCCTCATGGGGTGCGGAACGGGCGGCCCGGCCTGCCCTGACCCGTGCCGCGGGGCACGGAGCAGCGCGGCCGCGCAGGACAAAGGCGGCCCTCCGGAGCAAGCCGGATGTTCGCTGACGGTGAATGGACTGGCATGATACGGAAAAGACACGGCCCGGCGACAAAAATAGGCATTCCAGTCGCGTCGATTCAAGATGAGCGCGTCAACAGGACTTGATCGTGGCTAAAGGAGTTTTATACGCTGCCCAAATGAAAAAAGCAAGCGCGGGTTTGCCCGCGGGCGCACGTCAGGTTTGTGACACCCAGTCACGCGGCGGCCTGGGCCGAGCGGCGCTGCCAGAAGTCCTCGAAGCGGCCGCTGAGCTTGGAACAGCGTAGGGCGGCGATGGCGTTGGCCCCGGCGACGGTCCAGTGCATGCCTGCGCGCTTGAGGCGGGTGGCGATGACGACCTTGCAGCCGGCCTCGACGACGCCGGAGCCGATGCTGAGGCCTTGGGCGCGGAAGTCCGGGTAGCGCATGCGGTGGCGGTTGCGGGCGAAGTACTCGTGGCACTGGCGGGCCACATCTTGGGTCGAGGCGGGTTCGTGCAGGGCGGCGAGCAGGCCGTCGAGGTGGCCGTTTTGCAACTCGTCGTGGCGTTGGCTGGCCCACTGGGCGGCGAGGCCGCTGCCGGCCCCGTGGATGGCCTTGGCCACGGCGGAGAGGTGTTCCTTGGCGTGATAGAGGTCGACGATCTGGATGGCGCCAGGGAAGTGCTCGCCGGCCAAGTTCCAGATCCAGGGCGCGCCATCGCCCAGCACGACGCGGCGGGCGGCTTGCTCAAACCCGCGCCGGCGGGCCTCGCGCACGACGCGCTTGGCGAAGTCCGCTGGCTGTTCGTCGGTGTCGCGGGTGGCGGCGCTCTCGATAGCGGCCGAGTAGGTGACCGAGCCCGCGTCGCGCGTGGGGAGGCCGATGGCGTCGCGGCTCTCCGCGGTCCAGACCGTGACCAGCTTGACCTCGCGGGTCTTGGCCGAGCCGTCGGGCTGCTTGCCGGAGCGGCCTTGCACTTCCGGGGAGCGCAGGGGCACGCCCGTGCCATCCATGCCCACGTACATCGTGGGGGCCGGCGGAGGCGCGGGTTCGACGACGTTACGCTCGTCCTGCGCGATCTGGCGCCCGAGCGCCTCGGCGGCGCGCTCGACCTGCTTGGCGTCGACCGGCACCGAAGGCCAATTCGGCGAGCAGGGCGCTGGATTCTTTGAAGCTGACCGGCGCCGCGGTCGCTCCCACCCTGCGCGTCAGCGCTGGAGACAGCCCTGTCGCCTCCAGCCCCAGCGCCCGGTCGCGGGGGCAGAAACCGGCTTGGCAGGCCGCGCAGTAGAAGTAAGCGCGCTCCAGCGTGATCTGGCCCAGGGCGGTCTGGAAGGTCTTGGGCCGCCGGCCCGCGTAGCGTGACTGCCCGCTGCACGGGCAAGGCAGGGTTGGCGCGCCGTGGTCGGTCAGGTCGCCGTTCAGGCGCCGCTCGAAGAGCCGGGCAGCGAACCAAAGCACCTGGCGCCGGAGCGCGACTTCCACAGCCTCGAAGTCCGCTGGCTGCCCGAGAGCAGAGCCTAAGAGCGTTTGGAGTTCGGCGGCGATTTCGGCTTGGAAATCCTGGGCGAGCGCCGTTTTTTTTCCTGCTGAGCCGCCTGCGCGACGGGCCGCGCGTCACAAATCCGCTCGTTCACTTCGATCACGCGGTCGCACAGGGCGCGGAATCTCTTATACTCCGACACCTCGCGATCGATCTTGGACAGCAGCGGCCCTGCGCGCAACTGCAGGGTCTTGGTCTTGCCCCCCACCTTGATGGTGTAAGCGTAGTAGGGTCCATGCCCCGGGTGGTTGGGGTCCGCGCAAGCACAACGCGCTTTGCCGCAGCGGCGATACACCCCGGTAATCGAACCGCGCCGCAGATCGCCGGATTTCGCCAGGTCTTGCAACACCCGGTCCCGCTCGGCTTCCAGCCGTTCCAAAGGGTCGGCCAGGGGCGCTCCTTTCTGATAGTTATAACACTATCAGATTTCCCAACCAAGAAAGCAACCCCCTTGCGGCCGCAACTCCTGTGTCGTGCGCCTTTTGGCCGCCTTGTCCAGGAGATGTACGGGAGTATGTGTCAGCGAGAATGAGGGTACTCCTGGGGTGTGCGGAGTGAACCCAAAATCCAGGAGCACCCCCATGACGGCAAGAGCGATGATATGCAGGGTGAAGGAGGCGATAAAGGAGGTTCGGGCGATCGACGGGCAGGGGTTTGCCGGGATCGAGGAGTGCCGAGGAGCAAGCCGCAAGGCGACCGCAGAGATGCTGGGCCACCCGACGGGGGTACGGGTTGTCGCCCAGGTCTCGTCGTTCGAGCTTGCCAACTCACGGGCGGGGTGGCGGCGGCCACCCTGGCCAGCGGGAGCGTGGGCGAGAGGCGCACGGTGGGGCGATTCTCACCATCCTCCGGGAACCTTCAGGTCTTGGCCGGGGCGGCGGCGAAGGAATCCACGCGCGCGAGTTCTGGAAAGAGCTTGGGCCAGATCAGGCCCACCAGGATGG
>JBGPEV010000365.1:0-4195 GCA_041482995.1 bacterium
CGCCCAACTATGCCGCCGACCTGCGGCGCCAAGTGGAGAAGGTGCGGGCGGGCGCCGATTTCATCGTGTCCCAGTTCTTCCTGGACAACGGCCACTTCCTGCGCTGGCGGGACGATCTGCGCCGGGCGGGAGTCACCGTGCCCATTGTTCCGGGAATCCTGCCCGCCGTCTCCACCGCGCAGATCACCCGGTTTGCCCAGATGTGCGGGGCCAAGATTCCCGCCGAACTGCTGGCGGGATTGGAGCGGTTCCCGGATCACCCGGAAAGCGCCGCGGCCTTCGGCCTCGTGTTCGCCCTGCGCCAGATCGAGGCGCTCCTGGATGCCGGCGTGGACGGCATCCACCTCTACGCGCTCAACCGCATCGAGGCGATCCGGCTGGTCAGTGCCGCCGTGCGAGGCTTCCGCCGGGCGGAATAGGCGGCGCCGGCACCGCACCCCCCGTTGATCGTCACCCTACCCCTATCGGAGAGAGCCGCCATGTCCCCTGAGCCGCGCATGTCCACACGGAAGCGCCGCCACCGCAGGTATCTGGCCGTCGCGGCCGCACTGGCCGCCGGGATTGGGCTGGCCGTGATCCTGGGCGCTGCCCCGGGCGACAACGCCGCGCCGCCCAATGGGCGCTATTTCCTCTTCCAGGGCCGGTACAAGGCCGGGATGGACAACGGCGACACGCGCTTGATGGATAACGAGTTGCTGCGCATCGATACGGCCACCGGCAAGGCGTGGCGCTACCAGGGCGGGCCGGACAAGGGTCAGCGGATCGAGATGGACTGGGGACTGTCACAGACCGCAGTCCACCCCCTCGCGCATCGCACCAGAACATGACAATCATTAATAAGATCAGTAAAGTCGAAGGAAATCAGAAACCCCACGGCGCCCTTTGGCGTTCCATGAGAATTGGAAGATGATTAGCCAATAGATTTATACGCCCTCGGCACCGACCCAGCGCGGGGTCGCTCCCTCGTGCCGGACGCTGGCGGAGGGATGATCGGTCCCTGAGAAGCCTCTGGCCGCGAAAGCACTCTCCATGGACAGTAGATCCCGCAGTTCCCGGCGTTCCGCCGCCCGCCGGATGGCCCTGGCGGCGGCGCTCCTGATCGTGCTCGTGGCGGTCTTCGTCGCCGGCACGCTCTGGGACCGCAGGGAGCGGGCCCTGGCCGCCAAGCAACGGGAACTGGACAACCTGGCCCTGGTGCTGGCCGAGCAGACGGAGCGGGTGTTCGAGACCGCGGACCTGGTGTTGAAGGCCACGATCCAGGGACTCGGCAGCACTCCGCCGCCCGGCGGCGAGCCGGAACTGGAACGGCTGTTGAAGGCACGCATTTCCGGCATTCCACCGATCCGCAGTGTGACCTTCATCAACCAGGACGGAAAGGTCAGCGCCTCGACGGCCCGGTTCACTGGATCCGTGGCATCGCTGCCCAGCTTTCGCTTCATGCGCGACCGATCGGAGCCGGGCGCGTATGTGTGGCGGCTCAGCGTACTTTCGGGAACTTCGGGCGCTTTTATCCCCATCACCCGCCGGATTGATGGCGCCAACGGGGCATTCGCCGGCATGGTGAATCTCAGCCTGGCACCCGAATACTTCCTCAACCTGTACCGCGCCATCGCGCTGGAGCCGGGCGAGGAAATCGTCCTCCTGAGGGACGATGGCGAAATCATGGCATCCTTTCCGCCTGAACTGACGCCTCATCCCTATGGAGTTGGCAGCGCCACGGCTGTGCCGCTGCGCAGCCACGAGCCGCTCGCGCGGCGCGATCATGAATCCCAGGTGCGGCGCGAGAAGGGCACGCGTGAAGGCCCGGACGGCGAGCAACTGTTCGCGCGCGTGTTCCTGAGCCGCTTTCCCCTGCATATGGAAGTGCGCGCCAGGCGGGACGCGGCACTGGCTTCCTGGCGCGCGCAAACGGCCGTCATCGGCAGTGTCGTTTTGGCGTTCTGTGCGCTGGGAGGGCTGCTGACCCTTGGGTTCTACCGGGAGATCGGACGGCGCGAACAGGCGGACCAGGACGCCGCCGATCAGTCGCGTTTGCTGCAATCCGTGTTCGATACCGTCCCCCATCCCATCTTCGTCAAGGACTGCGAGGGCCGCTATGTGGCGGTCAACCGCGCCATGGCCGACGTTTGGAACATGGTGCCGGAGCAGTTCAAGGGCCAGACGATCGTGGTGACACCCGGCCGCAAGCAAGAGGAGATCGAGGCCAATCTGGCGGACGACCGCACCGTGCTCACGGAGGGCAGCGACGTGACGGCCCTGCGCACCACGACATTCCCCGACGGCCGGCAACGCAAATTCCACGTGATCCGCCGGCCCATGCGCGACGAGTCCGGCGCCGTCACCGGGCTCGTGGGCACGGCGATGGACGAAACCGACCGCCTGGCCGCCGAGGCAGAGTTGCGCGCCAGCCAGCAGTTGTTGAAGACGGTGTTCGATTCCGTTCCCGTCTTCCTCTGGGTGAAGGACCGGGACGGGCGCCTTGTGCACGCCAATCGCGCGGTGGAAGAAGCGGTGGGAACGTCCCTGGACCGCGTGAGAGGCCAGCGCTTTTACGGAGGGGACTTCCGGCCGCCGGGGGAAGTTCAACTCGCCCTGGAGGAGGACCGCAAGGTGCTGGAGAAAGGTGAATTGATCGACACCAACCAATGGCAAACCACCCGCCCGGGGGTGCGCCGCCTGGTTCACATCATCAAACGTCCCCTGCGAGATGCCCTGGGCGGAATCTCCGGACTCGTGGGGATCGCCTCCGACATCACGGAGCACACGCGCGCCGAGGAGGCGCTGCGGCAGAGCGAGCGGCTGCTGGCGACGATCTTCGACACGATACCCCACCATGTGTGGATGAAGGACCATGAGGGGCGGATGCTGCACGCCAACCGCTCCCTGGAAGGCTATCTCGGCAAGTCCTTGGAGCAGATGAAGGGCAAGCGGGATGTCAGCGCGGAGTTCCGGCCGCCGGAGGAAAACGCCCGCATGGCAGCCGAAGACCGCCGCGTTCTGGAGCTTGGCGAAACCGTCGATGCCACCGTCTGGTCCACCTCGCCCAACGGAGGATGGCGCCGCTTCCACACCATCAAGTGCCCGCTGCGAGATGGATCGGGCAAGGTCTACGGTCTGGTGGCCATCTCGATGGATGTTACCGAACACAGTCGGGCCGAGGAGGCGCTGCGCAGCAGCCAGGCGATGCTGCAAACCGTGTTCGACGCGATTCCGCTCCCGGTCTTCGTCAAGGACCTGGACGACCGCCTGCTGGTCGTCAATCCGCGCATGGCGGCGCGGTGGAACCTGCAGCCGGAACAATTGATCGGCAAGCGCATCAAGGACCTCGACGTCCCCGCCGCGGAGCGGTATTCGGTGGAGAAAACGGACGCTCAGGTGGTGCTCGAGGACCGCATTCTCGACTACGAGATGGAACGCACCATGCCGGACGGCAGGACGCAACGCTTGCGCGCCATCAAGGCGCCGTTGCACGGGCCTGACGGCCGGGTGAACGGCATCCTGGGCATTGCCGAGGACGTCACCGGGCGCCACCGCATGCGGGAGGAGAAGGCCGAGCTGGAGCGCCAGCTCCTGCAGGTGCAAAAGATGGACACCATCGGCCGCCTGGCCGGCGGGGTGGCGCACGATTTCAACAATCTGCTCACGCCGATCATCGGCTACGTCGAGATCTCCCGCAGCAGCCTGGCGGCAGACCACCCGCTGCAGAACGACCTGGGCCTGATCCGGGACGCGGCCTGGCGCGCCGCCGAACTCACGCGGAGCCTGCTCTCCTTCAGCCGCTCCCAGGTGCTCACGCTGCGCTCGGTCGATCTGAACGACGAGATCCGCTCGGTGCACAAGATGCTGAGCCGGGTGATCGGCGAAGGAATCGAGATCGTCTTGAATCTGGATCCCGCTTTGGATGCAGTGCGCGCCGACGCCACGCAGATGCATCAGTTGCTGATGAATCTCGCCGTCAACGCGCGTGACGCGATGCCCCGGGGCGGCAAGCTGGTGATCGACACCGCCAACATCGACCTCGATCCGGGCTATGCGGAGCGGATCCTGGAAGTCCCCCCGGGCCGTTACGTGCTCATCTCGGTGAGCGATACCGGCGTGGGAATGACCAGGGAAACGCAGGCCCGGATCTTTGAACCCTTCTTCACCACCAAGGATCCGGGCAAGGGAACGGGGCTGGGCCTGTCCATCGTCTACG
>JBGPEV010000366.1:0-4191 GCA_041482995.1 bacterium
CCACGACGCGCGCCGGATGGGCGAGCACGGCCAGCCCCCCGCCCTTCAGACGGGAGATGGACTTGCGCACGCGGTTGATCTCGTGAATGTCCATGTCGGTGCGCAGCATCAAGCGCACCAGATCCTGTTTTTCCGGCAGCGTCACGCCGTCGATGGGCGCCGGCAGCAGGGCCGATGCCCCGCCGGACATGAGCACCAGCAGCAGGTCGCCTTGCCGCAGGTCGCGCACCATGGCTTCCACGCGGTCGGCCGCGCGCACGCCCGCTTCGTCGGGAACAGGGTGGCCGCTCTCCAGCATGGGGAAGGGCAGGCCATCCAGCGCGAACCCGCGCTTGGTGACGACGATGCCTTGCCGGATGCGCGCCCCCAGCAGCCGTTGCGCCTCCGCGGCCATGGGCGCGGCCGCCTTGCCCACGGCGACCAGCGTAAAGCGCGTGGCGGCGGTGAGCGGCAGCGCCTCGGAACGGTCCAGAAAGGTGAGCGCCAGCCGGTGCGGCTCGAGCACCAGGGCCTGGCGCATCAGGAACTCGGGCGTGATGCGCTCCAGCCCGCGCCGGTAGAACGCGATGGCCCGATTGCGCAAGGCCGCGGTCATGGCGCCATCCAGGCGATGGGTGTCGAGCCGGAAGTTCGCGGGAGGCGAGCGCTCAATTGCCGGCGGGGTTCTTCTCCGCTTCCTCCACGTCGTGGCGCAGCTCCTTCAAATGAACGCCGACCAGGAAGAACGAGATCACTCCCGCCGCCGTGACCGGCACCCATTGCGCCACCAGATAGTACACGCTGCCGGCGAACGCCACCTCGGGGGGGATGCCAAAGGGCGTGAGCGAAAAGACAAAGGCCGCTTGGAGGGTGCCCACGTAGCCCGGCGCGCTGGGCAGCGAAACAGCGAGGGCGCCAACCGCGACGACGATGACCGCGGCGCTGAAAGCGATGGACGTATGGAAAGCCAGCAGGGCCAGCCAAACCATGCCGCCCGTGAGCGCCCACTTGACCAGAGCCAGCGCCAGCACCAGCGCCACGCGCCGCGGGGATTCGACGGCGGAAAGCCCGTGAACGATGCCCTCTAGCAGGCGCGTGCCCCGCTCGCTCCAGCGGCGCGGCAGCCAGGCCGAGCCCCAGGCCCACAACCGCATGAACGGCGCGGGCACGCGCAGAAACAGGATCAGCGCCAGGCAGAAGGGCACCATCGCGAGCGCCACCACTTGCGCCCCGGTGCGGATGGACTCGGGCAGGCCCGCGTCAGTGTGTACCGCAACGAAGTAGAAGATGAGGATCGAGAACACGTCCATCAGCCGTTCCAGCACCAGACTGGCGAGCACGCTCCCCGTGGAGTGCTGAAACTGGCGGGCGAAGACGACCGTCCGCACCAATTCGCCCAAGTGGGCGGGCAGCACGTTGTTGCCGCCAAAGCCGATCATCATGGCCGGCAGCACCTGCCCCAGGCGGAACCTTCCCAGCGGCCGCAGCAACTGAATCCAGTTGAAGGCGGTGACGAGAAAGTAGAGCGCGAGCAGCAGGAGGAACGGCGGCAACAACCGGAAGTCCGCCCCGGAGAGTTGTTTCAACATGCGGGCGATGTCCACCTTGGCCAAGGCGTAGACCAGGGCGATCACCGTGATAACGATGCCGGCAACGAAGGAAATCAGATGCTTCACGCGTGCTTTCGCGGATGGGGGAGCGGCCCGCCACGCCGCGCGCGGAAGGGGCCGGGGCTGCCGATGGCGGGCAGAGGCTCAATCCCCTGATAGCACGGCCGGGCTCGGGTTGACCAATCGGCGGCCGGGCCGATTTCAGGGTTGGCCCAGGGCACGCTCAGCCGCCGTTGGGCAGCAGGTAGCGGTGGACGGACCGGGCTGCTTCCCGGCCTTCCCAGATCGCCCAAACCACCAGGGATGCGCCGCGCGTCATGTCGCCGGCGACGAACACGCCGGGTACGCTGGTCATGTAGTTCTCGTCACGCTGCACGGCGCCGCGTTCATTGAAGGCCACGCCCAGGTCCGCGAGCAGGCCCGTCTGGGTGGGACCCAGGAAGCCCATGGCCAGCAGCACCAGGTCCACCGGCTGGGAGAACGCCGTGCCGGGTCTTTCCACCATGCGCGGGCGGCCGCCCGGCGTCTCGGCGGGAAGCCAGTCCACTTCCACGCCGTGGAGTTCCTTCACGCGGCCGTTCTCGCCGCGGAAGCCCTTGGTGAGCACACTCCAACGGCGGATGCCGCCTTCCTCATGGGAGGCGGAAAACTTCAGCTTGGCCGGCTTGGGCAAAATCTCGAACTGGTGAATCTCCTTCGCTTCTTGGCGGTGAGTGGTTCCCAGGCAGTCCGCCCCGGTGTCCCCGCCGCCCAGAATCAGCACACGCTTCCCCGTGGCCAGGATCTCCTGCCCGGCCGGCACGGGCTCCCCGAAGTTGCGCCGGTTTTGCTGGGGCAGGAAGTCCATGGCGAAGTGGATGCCCTTCAGGTCGCGCCCCTCCACGGTGGGTTCAAGGGCGCGGGCCTGCTGGGCGCCGCCGCAGAGCAGGATCGCGTCGAAGGTGCCGCGCAGTTCCTTGGCGGAGACGTCCTTGCCCACGTCCGTGTTCAGCGTGAACACGACGCCCTCGGCCCTCATCTGCTCCACGCGGCGGGAGACGATGTAGCGCTCCATCTTGAAGTCGGGGATGCCGTAGGTGAGCAGACCGCCCGGCCGGTCGGACTTCTCGAAGACCGTCACCTGGTGCCCCAGCCGTGCCAATTGCTGCGCGCCCGCCAGACCCGCGGGACCCGAGCCCACCACCGCCACGCGCTTCCAGGTCTGGGACTTGGGAGGCTGCGGGTGGATCCAACCTTCGCGGAAGGCGCGGTCGACGATCGCCTTCTCGATGGCCTTGATGTTCACCGGATCGTCGTTGATGCCCAGGATGCAGGCATCCTCGCACGGTGCGGGGCACACCCGGCCGGTGATGTCCGGAAAATTGTTGGTGCGGTGCAACTCCTCGATCGCCCGCGCCCAGTCGCCGCGGTAGACCAGGTCGTTCCAGTCCGGGATCAGATTGCCCAGGGGGCACCCGCCCGTGCCGTGGCAAGTGGGCACGCCGCAATCCATGCAGCGTGCGCCCTGCTCCGCCAGTTCCGGTTCGGGCCAGGGCAGATCGAATTCCCGATAGTCCTTCAGCCGTTCCGCCACGGGCCGGTAGAGCTTCTTGGCCCGGTGGAACTCCAGAAATCCGGTGGGCTTCCCCATCAGGCACTCTCTCGCTTTTCCTGTTGGGTGGACATGAGGATGCGCTTGTAGTCGATCGGCATGATTTTCACGAATTTCCGGATCATCGTATCCCACTGCTCCAGCACCTGCCGGCCCCGGATGCTCTGGGTGTGGTGAACGTGCTTGGTCACCAGGTCGCGGATGCGCTGCACGTCATCCTTGTCCAGCGGCTCGAGCTCCACCATCGCCTGGTTGCAGCGGGTGCGGAAGTCGGCCTGCTCGTCCAGCACATAGGCGATGCCGCCCGACATGCCGGCCGCGAAGTTGCGCCCGGTTTCGCCCAGCACCACGGCGACGCCGCCGGTCATGTACTCGCAGGCGTGGTCACCCACCCCTTCCACCACGGCATGGGCGCCGCTGTTCCGGACGCAAAAGCGCTCGCCCGCCACGCCGTTGAAGAAGGCTTCGCCGCCCGTCGCGCCGTAAAGCACCACGTTGCCGACGATGATATTGTCCTGCGGCACGAAGGTGCTCCCGGCCGGCGGATAGACGATCAGCCGCCCGCCGCAGAGGCCCTTGCCGATGTAGTCGTTGGCGTCGCCCTCCAGCGTCAGCGTGATCCCCTTGGGCAGGAAGGCGCCGAAGCTCTGGCCCGCCGTGCCCTTGAAGCGGATCTGGATCGTGTTCTCCGGCAGGCCGTCCGCGCCGTGGCGGCGGCTCACCTCGGCGCCAAGCATGGTGCCCGTCGTCAAGTTCGCGTTGCGGATCGGCAGGTCGAACGCCACGGGCTCGCGCCGTTCCAGCGCGGCCGCGCAGCGCTGGATCAGCTCGAGATCCAGCACGTGCGCGATGCCGTGATCCTGCTTTACCACGGCGCGCAGCGCAAACGAGGGATCGACCGCGGGCTGGTGGAGCAGCGCCGTCAGGTCGATGCCGCCCGCCTTCCAGTGGTCGATGGCGGGCTTGGTCTCCAGGCGGTCCACCCGGCCGATCATCTCGTCCATGGTGCGG
>JBGPEV010000367.1:0-4185 GCA_041482995.1 bacterium
CGGCGCCAATTGGCCTCCAGCCCGAAGCCCAGTGCCGTGGCCATGCCCAAGCCGGTGGCCACAATGGTTTCCACAACCGATCCTCGTCCGCGGAATGGGATGCCTGGCCGGTTACCGCAATTCTATCGCCGGCGGAGTGGGCGGCTTGAACAGGCAGCACTTCTTGTACTTCCTGCCGCTGCCGCAGGGGCACGGGCTGTTGCGGCCCGGTGCTGCTTCAGTCTTGACGTAGGGTGTATTGCCTGTGGCGGGTATCCAATCATCCATCGGCCGGTCGTACCCGTCGTCACCGCTATCGGTGAACCCAGCCCAACTTGAGAGTTCCGCCGCTGTATCATGAAAGGGTTGGAGATTGTCGAGAACCCATTCTGGCTGCGTGCCATCGATGGCCTCTTTCAGGCTGCGCTCGAAGTCCGCATACTTCGCCGACCAGGGGTCGACGAATCCCGCCGAAAAGGCCCGCTCGGCGAATGACCGCAGATTGCTCAGCCCCAGGTCGGCAATGGCGCCCTGCCACCCGCCCCAGACGGGATGCTCCGACTGGGGCCGCAGTCCCACGAAGCAGTCCAGGAGAAACGCTTCGGTATCCGGGCGGGGAATTTCGCTCCGCAGCGTTAGGATCGCCAGCGTGTCGAACATGCACGACCGGACAAACTCGTCGGCCTGCTCGTCGAGGATGATCCCATGGAGGGGCTGCGGGTCGCCGTCGAACACCGAGGCCATGACGCGGCTGGCCGTTTCCGTCGTTGCGTCGCCGAGCAGATACTCCAAATCTTCCGGGGGGCAGCGCAACAATTGGCACAAGGGGCGGTACGCCCGTTTTTCGCGCCATTCTCCCAGCAGATGAAAGCCCAGCATGAGCGGGCTGGGCCGGTCGCGGGTGTCACTGTCCCCGGCAACAAAGGAGTCGATCTCCTGGAGAAAGATCGGAACCAATTCGTCCCGCCGCTCCTGCGCCGCTCGAACCGCCTCGTGGGGAAAACGCTCGTCGTGCGTGAGGGACCAGACGATGTCCTGGATTTCCATGGGTGAATCCTTTCACCATTGACCGGCCGTCCGTGAGGAAGTCCCCCTAAATCTGCCACCAAGGCCGGCCCCGTCACAAGCGTCCCGCAACGCCCAATCCAGAGCCCTGACAGGACGGCCGAATTGACGCGGGGCAGGCCCGCGCTGGAGCGTGCTCACCATTGCAGCAGCACCAGTTCGGCGCAGAAGCCGGGCCCCACGGCGGCCAACAGGCCGCGTTCCCCGGCCTGGGGAGCCGCGGCGCGCTCGAAGTGGTGCAGCATGAACAGCACCGTGGCGGAGGAGAGGTTGCCGTATTCCCCCAGCACTTGCCAACTGAAGCGCGTGTCCTCCACGCTCAACGCCAGTTCCCGCTCGAGTCCCTCGAGCACCTTGCGCCCGCCCGGATGCAGCAGGAAGTGGGCGAGATCCGCGCGCTTCAGGCCGTGCGCCTCCAGGAACGGCGCCAACTCGCGCGGCAGGTGTTGGCGCAGAAAGCGCGGCACCCGCGGGGAGAGGAAGATCTTCAGCCCACCGTCGGTATTGTCGAACCCCATCAGTTCCGGTGTATCCGGAAACAGCACGCTGCGCGTCGCCACGATCCCGGCGGGCCGGCGGCCGTTGAGCCGGCCCTGGCCCGCGCGGGCAAAGCGTGGCCCGGCCACCACCGTGGCGGCGGCGCCGTCGCCGAAGAGCGCGGCGGACACGATATTGGCCAGGGAAAAGTCGCTCACCTGGGCGGTGAGGCTGGCCAATTCCGCCGCGACGATCAGCACCGCGGATTCCGGATAGGCGCGCAGGAAACGATCGGCCTGACCGAGCGCGGCGGCCCCCGCCACGCAGCCCATCTCGGTCAGCGGTTGCCGCCGGGTATGCGGCTCGAACCCCATGCGCCCGATCAGGTAGGTCTCGACCGAGGGGATCATCATGCCCGTGCACGAGGTGCTGATGATCAGGCCAATCTGCTTGGGATCGATCCCGGCCTCGTCCAGGGACTGCCGGGCCGCCGATTCGCACAGGCGGATCATCTCCTCGCGGTAGACAACGCTGCGCTCCGTGACCGAGGTGTGGGCGACATACCACTCCAACGGACGCACGGTGAATCGGCGCCGCACCTGCGCGTTGGCGACGATCGACCCCGCGCGCTCCGCCAGCGCGGGCCGGTCGGACAGCCACGCCAGCAGCGCGTCCCGGATCTCCTCCTGCCGGTGGACGTGCTCCGGCAACGCCAGGGCCGTATTGAGGATGAGAGGGGTGGAAATCATGGTCCTTGCCGAACGGAGAGGCGCGGCGGCCCACCGCTGGCCGGCGCCACCCTTGCATCTTGCGGAGGTTCACACTTTGGTGAAACATCCATTCTACTCCGATTATTCCGGCGGGGATCGCATCTCCGGCGAATTTCCGGCGCTCAAATGTGTCTCGTCGCTCACCCGTCTCGGCGCGTTCCCCATGATTGATGTCTTTCCCGCTTCCGAACGCAAGACCCGGCTCTCGGCCGGCGGCCTGCCAGAAAAAGACGTGCTGGCCCTGCTGGCCGATCTGGACGGGCTGAAACCCAACGGCGCCCGTGACGCCGCGCAACTGGCGAAGGACGCGCAGCGTATCGGCCTGGCTTGCACCCAGGGGCGGGCGCTGCTGAACAAGCTGCCGGTCAAGTCCAAGCGCACCCCCGCCGAGCGGGCGGCGGGCAACGCGATCGTGCACCTGTTGGCCGGCGCCACCTGGAACTTCATGCGGCAGCACCGCGACACGGTGTACCGCAAACTGACCGGCGATCTCTCCCGTTCGCTGCGCGTGGAGGATCTGGCCTGGGCGGGCGCGGACCTGCTGCCCGGCATGCTTCCCTCGCGCAGGGAACTGCGGGAGGAGGCGGCCCGCATGCAGGCGGACAAGGACGGGTTGGAAATCCAGCAGGGGATGTTCTTCTCCCAGATTCTCAGCGACCGGGTGTTGGGCACCCACTTGTGCAACGCCATGTTGCGTCCCACTCCGGAGGCACTGGAGCGCCTGACCGAGTTCCAGCGCAGCGGCAAGCTGGACCTGGGCCACGTGAAGCTGGAAGCGCGCGGGGAGGCCGGCTATCTGTACTTCCACTATCCCCGCTACCTCAACGCGGAGGATGACGACACGGTGGGACCGCAGGAAGTAGCGTGCGACCTGATCCTGCTCCACCCCGGCCTGCGCATGGGCGTGCTGCGGGGAGACCCCGTGGACCACCCCAAGTACAAGGGCCGCCGCATTTTCTCCGCGGGGATCAACCTCACGCGGATTTACCAGGGCAAGCAATCCTACCTGTTCTACCTGACGCGGGACCTGGGTCTGGTGAACAAGTTCTACCGCGGGCTGCAACTGAACGAATTCTACTTCGACGAGCCCGAGAGCACCCACGAGAAGCCCTGGGTGGCCGTGGTGGAGACTTTCGCGATCGGCGGCGGCTGCCAGTTGCTGCTGGTGATGGACTACGTCATCGCGGAGTCCGGCTCGTACTTCAACCTGCCCGCGCGCAAGGAGGGGATCATCCCCGGCTGCGCCAATCTGCGCCTGCCGCGCTTCTTTGGCGAGCGCATCGCCCGTCAGGGCATCCTGTTCGACAAGACCTTCTACGTGGACTCCCCCGAAGCCCGGTTGCTCATCAACGAGGTGGTGCCCCGCGACCGCATCGACGCCGCGGTGGAGCAATGCGTGGCCAATGCCATCGGCTCGGGCATGGTGAGCGCGGGCGGGAACCGCAAGGCGATCCGCGTGCAGAGCGAACCGCTGCAGGTGTTCCGCGAGTACATGGCGACGAATGCCTACGAGCAGGCCTTCTGCCACCTGAGCGACCAGTTGATCCACAACCTGGAACGGCACTGGAACGCCAAGGAGCGCAAGCTGTAGGGAGTTGGGTGGTCGGGTGCTGGCCACGAGCCAGCTGTCTCCATACCTCCTTGTGCCGACCCATCGAGGGTGCGACACTTGCCGGAGAAGGCGGCGGTTGCGCTCAATGGAGGCACCAATGAATTCGATATCGATCCAAAATGGAACTCACTCCAAGATTGTATCGTTGCTCAAGAAGACCCAACATCCCCTCTCGATCGGAGAAATTGTCGCCAGTTTGGGCTTTCAGCAGGCTCTGGTATTTGATGCTGTGAAACGGCTGAGAAGCGTGGGTGCAGTTACGGTTTTGGTCGATGTGATATC
>JBGPEV010000368.1:0-4178 GCA_041482995.1 bacterium
AAATCCATCTGCCACAGCGCATTGGGCGCCGGGTGCTCGAAGCGCGTGAAGGCCTTGTGTGCGGCGCTTTCCTCCGTGCCAATCAGGTCGTGACGGTGGAGAATTCCCGTGATCGTGCTCGTCGCAGGCACCCCTTGCACTCCGATGTCCTGCAAGCGCCGGCGCAACTTGCGACCGCCCCAGGCCGGGTGCCGCCGGCGCAACTCGACCACGCGGGCCTCCACCACGGCATCGGTCTGGCGTGGGCTGCGCTTGGGCCGACGCGGCCGGTCCGCCAATCCAGCAACGCCCTGGGCTTGAAAACGCCCCAGCCACTTGTAACCCACTCTTCGGCTGATCCTGAATCGCCGGCACAACTCCGCCATGCAAGTGTCCTCTTGCCTGGCCAGCTCCACAAACTCTCGTCGCAGCGACATGGTGTCCCTTGCCTTCCATGGCATAAGTACCCCCTCCTCTGGGGTACCTTTGGTTATCCAGCAAAGTGTTACCCATGTCTCCGCACGGGTGTTACCTACCTCCCCGGTCTATACAAGGGGCCAGGGTGGGGTACGGCGGCCAAGCGTTGGCCCATGCTGAGCTAAAGGCATAGGCATTTTGCTTTTTTCGCCGTGGATACCGTCTGCCGCTAGGACTTGGGGGCCGCAACCAGCAGGGCCTGCGCCTGCTCCGCCACGCCCTCGGGCCGCAATTCCACCAGACAGCGCGTGTGCCCGAACTTGCACGTGCGGCCGTAGCAGGGCGAGCACGGTTCCTGCCGGTAGAGCACCGCGGCGCGCGGATTGAGCGGGCCGGTCCAGGTGGGATTGGTGGAACCGAACAGCGCCACTTGCGGGCGGCCCAGCGCCGCGGCCAGGTGCATGGCGCCCGAGTCGTTGCTCACCAGCAGCGTGGCGCGCGCCAGCACCGCCACCAGTTGCACGAGATTCGTTTCGCCGCACAGGTTGAGCGCCCCCGGCAGCCCGGCGAGAATCTGCTCGCCCAGGGCGCGGTCCTTGGCTAGGCCCGCCACGACGCTCGGCCAGCCGCTCGCGGCCAGGGCGCGGGCCAGCGCCCGGAAGTGCTCCGGGGGCCACTGCTTGGCGGGTCCATACTCGGCGCCCGGCGCCAGCACCACGTGGGGCGGCAGGGCCGCGGCGGCGGGCGGCAAATGGGCGGCCACCCACTCCGCCCCCGCCTCGAGCCGCGGGGGAAACTGCTCCGGACGCGCGCTCAGCCAGGGCGCGAGCAGGTCCAGATACTCCGCCAGCAGATGCACCGAGCGGGGCGGGAAGCGGCGGGCCACGGCCGGACGCAGCAGCCAGGAGCGGCCCTGGCCCCGGTAGCCGATGCGCTGGGGAATGCCGGAGCGGAACGCCAGCCACGCCGCGGAGAAGCTGGGCGGCAGCACGAACGTGTGGGTGTAGCCCCGCCCGCGCAGGCTCCGGCCAAACCCGCCCGGAGGGTGCAAGGACTTGTCGTATGCCAGCACGTCGCCCCGCCGGGGCAGCGGCAGCGTCTCGAAGCCCCGACGGACGATCAGGTCCACCCGCGCCCGGGGGAAGCGCCGCAGCAGGGCCTGGATGAAGCCCGTGCTGAGCACCAGATCGCCCAGCCAATTGGGCGTGCGCACGAGAATCGCGCCCGGCTCGGGCGGCGCGGCGGCGGAGGAGGTGGGCGTATCCATTGCGGTTTTGCGATGCCGCTCCTAGAGTGTGTTCCGGGTGCCGGGCGCGGGCGCTCCGGGGCCCGATCGTTGGACGGCTCGCGCAAGCGGCCGGGGGCTGCCGTCCCTGGGGGATGGGCCGGTGGCGCGCGGGCGATGGGGAATGCGGGCCATGGTGAAGATCAACAAAGTGTATACGCGCAAGGGCGACGCGGGCAACACGCAGCTCGTCGGCGGCCGTCCCATCCCCAAGGACCACCCGCGCGTGGAGGCCTACGGCACGGTGGACGAGTTGAACACCGTCCTGGGTCTGGTGCGCAGCTTCAACAGCCAAAAGCCGGCCCATCCCCGGCGGGACGGGCTGGACCGCCTGCTGCAGGCGATCCAGCAGCGCCTGTTCGACCTGGGCGCGCAACTGGCCACGCAGCCCGGCGACGCCTACGAGGGCCAGGTGTTCGTGACCGCCCAGGACGTGGCGTGGCTGGAGCGGGTGATCGACACGCTCAACGAGGAATTGCAGCCGCTCAACAGCTTCATCCTGCCGGGCGGCGGACCCGTGACGGCCTTCCTGCACCAGGCGCGGGCCGTCTGCCGGCGCGGCGAGCGGCTCGCGGTGGCCTTGGGGCGGCAGGAGCCCGTGGGGGAGCACGTGGTGCCCTATCTCAACCGCCTTTCCGACGCCCTGTTCGTGGTGAGCCGCTGGGTGGCCGCCACTCTGGACGAGCCGGAGATGCTCTGGCAGCCCGGGCTGGCCTACGACGATTCGTGGAAACGGTGGTAGTTCGCGAAAACCGCGATCCACGGATTTCACGGATTGCGCAGAATGATTTCCGCCGTCATCCAGCTTGGCGGCATTGCCATTGGCGGGCCGGGCCTTGCTGGAAAGTTGGCAGTCCGCCGAAGCGGAGTGAAGCGGAGTTCTGGAAAGCGGTCCAATCGTCGTCGTGCGAGAGCAGTATGGAATCCGTGTCATCTGTGAAATCTGTGGATGTCGTTGCCGTGAAAAGGGACAGACGATGATCCTCTACACCTATGCCTATTCCTCGGCGGCGTTCCGCGTGCGGATTGCCCTGAACCTGAAGGGCATCGACGCCGAATACCGCTACGTGCACCTGCGCAGGGACGGTGGGGAGCAATACGCCCCCAGCTACGCGGCGCTCAATCCCATGCGGGAGGTGCCCACGCTGGAGGACCACGGGCGCGTAATCTCCCAGTCCATGGCGATCCTGGAATACCTGGAGGAAACCCAGTTGGAGCCGGCGCTGCTGCCGGTCGACCCCTACCTGCGCGCTAAGGTGCGCCAGGTGTGCGAGTCGGTGGTCGCCGGCATCCATCCCCTGGGCAACCTGAAGGTGATGGAATACCTGGCGGCGAATTATGGCGAGAAACCCTCGCCCGCCGACAGCAAGTGGTACCAGCACTGGGTAGGGCAAGGGTTGGCGCGGCTGGAGGAATTGGTGGCGCCCCTCTCCGGCACCTACGCCGTGGGGCACCAGTTGACCTTCGCCGACTGCTGCGTGATCCCGCAGGTGTTCAATGCCCACCGCAACAATGTGGACATTTCCAAGTGTCCCACGCTGGACCGGCTGTGGAAAACCTGCATCGGCGAGCCCGCCTTCGCCAAGGCCCACCCGCAGAACCAGGCGGACGCACGGTAACCCCTCCCTCACCCCCGGCCCCTCTCCTTCCCCTGCAACAGCAGGGGAAGGAGAGGGGAGAACTGCTCGCCCGGCGGTGTGTTCCAATGTATCTGGGCGGCGGCCCGTCGCCCCTACCGCCGCGGCGCGGTGATCCGCAGGGGCGACCGCCGGTCGCCCCTACCGCCACCGCGTGGCGGCATCCCGTAGGGGCGAGGGGCCGTCGCCCTCGACCGGCCGTCGCCCCCGATCGGCGCACCCTACTTCGCGTTGAGGAACTCCAGCACGGTCTTGATGTACTCCAGCGGCTGCTCCAAGTTGGAGAGGTGCGCGGCGTTCAGCTCCACGTACTTGGCGCCGGGGATGCGCTCGGCGATGAACTGGTTGGCGGCGGGCGGCGTGCCGGGGTCGTGGGTGCCGGCGATCACCAGGGTCGGCTTGCGGATCGCGCGGATGCTCTCCTGCATGTCCACGTCCCGCAATCCGTGGCAGCAGGCGATGAAGCCCGCCGGTTTGGTGGCGAGCAGCGTCTTCTTGATGGCCGCGGGCACGTCGGGCGACCGGGCGCGGAAGCCCGCCGTGAACCAGCGCTCGATGGTGGCATCGGCGACCGCCGCCATGCCGCCCTGGGTCACGGCCTCGATGCGCGCGTTCCAAGTGTCCGGCGTGCCGAACTTGGCCGCCGTGTTGGAGAGGATCAGCTTGTTGAACCGGTCGGCATGGTGCACACCCAGCCATTGGCCCGTGCCGCCGCCCATGGAGAGCCCCAGGAAGTGCGCCTTGTCGATCTTCAACGCGTCCAGCAGGGTCACGACGTCCTCCGCCAGCTGCGCCATGGAATACGGGCCGGGCGTCACCGCCGTCTGGCCGTGGCCGCGCTGGTCGTAGCGGATCACGCG
>JBGPEV010000369.1:0-4177 GCA_041482995.1 bacterium
GTTCTCGCGGGCGGACATGACGGGGACCAGGTAGAATCCCTGGAAGACGAAGCCGATGTCCGCGCGCCGGATCAGGGCCAGGCGCGGCACCGGCAGATCGTCGATCGGGGTGTCGGCCAGAGTGAGCGACCCTTCGTCTGCGCGGTCCAGCAAACCGCACAGGTGTAGCAGCGTGCTCTTCCCGCTGCCCGAGGGGCCAATCAGTGCCGTGAATTCGCCGGTATTGACAGTGAGGTCGATGCCCCGCAGGGCCCGCACCAGGGTGTCCCCCAGTGCGTAGGACTTTTTCACGTGCTGCAGTTGAATCAGCGCGGACATGTCTGGTGCTCCTTCGTCGGATTTCAGGCAATGCGCCTCATGGTGCAGGATCAGGCTCCCGGCTTCGTCAGCAGGGCGCGGGCCTCATCGGCGGCCGGGGAATTCGGCGCGACCTCCACCGCCTTTTGCAGATTGGCCCGTGCCGGTTCAGCCGCCTCATCCTTCAGCGCGATCTTCGCGGCCTGAACGTAGACCGCCGCTTGGAACGCCGGCGGCGAAGAGCCGAACACCGGGGAGGCCAGCAAGTCGGCCAACACGTCCTTGGCTTGTTGATACCGGCCGAAGGCCTTCGGAATGCTGGCGAAGGTCGAAGCAGCCACCAGCCGGGTTTCCAGGCTTACGGCAACCCCGCCGATCGATTCTTTGTCGTGTTCCGGGGTCAGCGCGGCCAGGGCCTTGCCGATCAGGTCCGTCCCCGCGTCCACGTTCCTGAGCTTGGTGAAGGGGAACCACGCGTCGCGCGCCTTGATGGTGTACATGCTGCCGTAGTAAGCCCGGTAGAGCGGTTGCTGCGGATTGGCTTCCGTCAGGCGCGCGAACTGGTCGAACGCGCGCTCGGTTGCGCTGGTGTCGCCCTTGCGGGCCAGCGCGGAGCTTTCGCGGGCGCGGAAAAATTCCGCCGTCGCTTCTTCCTGCGTCAGTGCCGCAGCCAGGCTGGGCACGATTAGCGAGAGCGCCAGACTGAAGATCAAGAATTTCATCGTTCGTCTCCACCAAAGGGGTTGAACTGCCACCAGAGGTTTCTCCTGCGAATGCAAGGTAGGAGTCGGCGACCTGCGCCGCATGACATTTGCGACCGGCGGCGGCAGGTTGCGATGAACGGTCGCTGAACGCGATGGGAAGGAGGCCCCGTGGGGCGGCGAGCCGGAGGCAACGGGCGTTTGGGCGGGCCCCTCCCGAAATCGGCCGCGGCTGGGCGCCGTTGCCGGGAGAAACACGGAAGCGATTTCGCCGGTTCTGCCGGCTTATCGGGCGGTGAGCGATGCCGGACTTCGATCCCCAGGCGCAGGGACCCTTGGAAGGGCTGATGGTGTTGGATCTGTCCCGGCTGGTGGCGGGGAACATGCTCACGCTTCAGTTCGCGGATTTTGGCGCGGAAGTGATCAAGATCGAGGACCCCGGCAAGGGCGATCCATTGCGCGATTGGCGCACGGAAGGCGTGAGCGTCCATTGGAAGATCTACAGCCGCAACAAGAAGAGCCTGACGTTGAACCTGCGGGATCCGGAGGGCACGGCCCTGCTCTTGCGGCTGGTGGAGCAGGCGGATGTGCTGGTGGAAAACTTCCGGCCCGGTACCCTGGAAGCCATGGGCCTGGCGCCCGATCTGCTCCAGGCGCGCAATCCCCGGCTCGTGATCGTGCGCATATCCGGTTGGGGACAGGACGGACCCTACCGGCTGCGCCCGGGATTCGGAACGCTGGTGGAGGGCATGTCCGGCTTCGCGGCGAAAAACGGCTTCGCGGATCGTCCGCCCGTGCTGCCCCCCACGGCCTTGGCTGACATGATCGCCGGCCTCTACGGTGCATTCGCCACCCAGGTGGCGCTGCGCCACCGGGACGCCACGGGGCGCGGACAGGTGATCGACCTGCCTCTGCTGGATCCGATCTTTTCCATCGTCAGTTCCGACGCGGCAATTTATCGCCTGACGGGGGAAAACAAACCCCGCACCGGCAGCCGCTCCAACACCACGTCTCCGCGCAACATCTTCGCCACCAAGGACGGCCGCTGGATCTCCATGTCCGCCTCCATGCAAGCGATGGTGGAGCGGCTCTACCGGGCATTGGGCTGCGCGGAGATGCTGGTGGACCCCCGCTTCCGCACCAATGCCGGGCGGGTGAAGCATGCGGACGCGGCCGAGGAGCCGATCCGCGCCTATGTGGCCCAGCACACGCTCGCGGAAGCGATGGCGTTCTTTGAGCAGCACGAGATCACGGCCGCGCCGGTGTACGACATGGACCAGTTCCTGGACGATCCCCACGTGCGCGCCCGTCAAATCGCGGTGGACTTGCCGGACGCGGATATGGGCACGATCCCCATGCACGCCATCATTCCCCGGCTGTCCGATTCTCCCGGGACGTTTCGCTATCCCGCGCCCGCATTGGGTGAGCACACGGCGGAGGTGCTGGGACGGATCGGCGTGGACGCGGCCATGCTGCGGGATTTGGCACGGCGCAAGATTGTCTAGGTTGGCCTCTCCTTTCCTGGAGGAGCATGAGCGTTTCCCGACGGTTGCCGGTGTGGCGGTCCCTGCTGTTCGTTCCCGTGAACGTGGAGAAGTACGTCGCCAGCGCCCACACCCGCGGGGCCGACGCGATCATTCTGGACCTGGAGGACAGCATCCTGCCCCAGGACAAGGACCACGCCCGCACGCTGGTGCCGGCCGCGGCGCAGCGCGTGTCGCGGGGCGGCTCCGACGTGGTGGTGCGCGTGAACCGCCCCTGGCGCATGTGCCTACGCGATCTGGAGGCGATCGTCGGGCCCGGCGTGCGGGGCATCTTCCTGCCCAAGGCCGAGAGCGCGGACCACGTGCGGATGGTCGCCGAAGTGCTGGACGAGTTGGAGGATGCCCAGGGCCTGCCGCGCGGCCACACGCAGATCGTGGCCATGGTGGAATCGGCGGAGGCGTTCTTCCGCGCGCGCGAGATCGCCGCGGCGCACGCCCGCGTGGTGGGGTTGAACCTGGGGGCGGAGGATTTCGCGCTCTCGGCGGGCATGGTGCCCGACGCCGAAACGTTGTTCTATCCCAAGCAGCAAATCGTCCTGGCCGCCCGGGCCGCCGGCGTGATGCCGCTGGGATTCGTGGGCACCGTCGCGGACTACAAGGACTTGGAGGCGTTCCGCGCCACCGTGCGCCGCTCGCGCCGGCTGGGCTTCGTCTGCGCCTCCGTGATTCACCCTGCCCAGGTGCCCATTCTCAACGAGGAGTTCCGCCCCTCCGCCGCGGAAGTGCAGCAGGCCCGTAAGATCGTGGCCGCCTATGCCGAGGCCCAGAAGGCGGGTCGCGGGTCCTTCGAGGTCGATGGCAAGATGATCGACATCCCCGTCGTGGAGCGCGCCCGGGCCGTGCTGCAGCGCCACGAGGCGATCGAGCAGCGCGCCCCCGCCGGGTCCGCGGCGCGGTGACACCTCGCGGGGGGTGACTGACGGGGCCGTGCGGCTCTGCTATCCTCGCCAGCAGTGAGCACGGGGAATTTCAACAAGCGGCGCTGCCATCCGGCGGAGACCACGCGTGGGCGCGGAGCGGTCATTCAAGAAAGAGGTGGAGTCCCTGCGGCTGGGGGCTGGGCAGACCTTTCACGGCGAAGGGATCGTCGCGGTCACCAAGGCCCTGCTGCAATCGGGCGTCGCCTACGTGGGGGGCTACCAGGGCGCACCGGTCTCCCACCTGGTCGACGTGCTGGTGGACGCGCGCGATCTGATGGACGAGTTGGGTGTGCACGTGGAGACCTGCAGCAACGAGGCGGCCGCGGCGGCCATGCTGGGCGCGTCGCTCAACTACCCCCTGCGCGGCGCGGTAACCTGGAAATCCATCGTGGGTACCAACGTCGCGTCCGATGCGCTCTCCAACCTCTCCTCCCCCGGCGTGAAAGGGGGTGTGCTGATCGTTGTGGGCGAGGACTACGGCGAGGGCGCCAGCGTGATCCAGGAACGCACCCACTCCGTGGCGATGAAGTCCGGCATGTGGCTGCTGGACCCGCGGCCCGATCTGACCACCATCGTCAATCTGGTGGAGAAAAGCTTCGAGCTGTCGGAGGCGACGCACGCGCCCGTGATGATGGAGTTGCGCGTGCGGGCCTGTCACGTGCAAGGGCAGTTCGAGACGAAAGACAATGTGGCGCCGGCGATCAGCACCCGCAAC
>JBGPEV010000370.1:0-4171 GCA_041482995.1 bacterium
GGCCGCCGGGTCCACCTCGGAGCGCACCTCGTGCACCTGGGCCACCCACGCCAGGGTGTACACGCCGAAGCGCCCGCGCAGCAGCTTGCGGGCGATGGCGCCGGCGGCCACGCGGCCGATCGTCTCCCGCGCGCTGGCCCGGCCGCCGCCCTGCCAGGCGCGCACACCGTACTTCGCCTCGTAGGTGAAGTCGGCGTGGCTGGGCCGGTAGAGGTCCTGCATCTCGTCGTAGGCCTCCGGCCGGGCATCCTCGTTGGACACCAGGATCGAAATGGCGGTGCCCAGCGTCCTCCCCTCGAACACGCCGGAGAGAATGCGCGCGGCGTCGGTCTCCTTGCGCTGGGTCGTGATCGCGCTCTGGCCCGGGCGCCGCCGGTCCAGTTGTTCCTGAATATCCGCTTCCGACAGCTCCAGGCCCGCCGGGCAGCCGTCGACCACCACGCCCACGCCGCCGCCATGGGATTCTCCCCAGGTGGTGATGCGGAACAGTTGTCCGAAGCTGTCGCCCATGGTCTCGATCGCGGGACGGGTGTTGCGCCGGGTGCCGGTGCGGCTTTGGACCCAAGTGCCGTGCAATTGCCGCGCCGGGTCGTGAGTCGTCTCAGGAATCATGCTCGCGCAATCCGGGCCGCCCTGCCAGTGCAAATAATCGTCTATGGGAATGACGAAATTGTGGAAAACCGTCGCGGATTCCGACCCAGATTGGGAACCGCTGCGATCGCCTTTGACCTGTGGCCCCCCCGCCGATGCGGCGCTTTGAGCCGGGAGGGCCCCCGCACGGCCAGCGCGGCGACGGCGCGGCTCCCGGACGTCCGGCCGGCAGGGCGCGTTTCCCGGCACGGTTGGCGCCTAGGGATTCAAATGCGGGCGCACCCGGGTCCGCCAGTCCCGAGCAGACTGTGACTGAGGATTCAACGCCAAAACGCGCGCAAACGCCTCATCGGCGGCCCGCCACTGCTCCAGATTGGCCTGGGCCACGCCCAGATTGAACCAGGCGGACTCGTGGCGCGGCTCCAGACCCACCACGGTGCGCAATGCTTCGGCGGCCTGTGCCCAGCGCTGTTCCGCAAGATCGGCCAGCGCCAGGTAATAGAGCGCCTGGGGCTGGCGCGGATTGTCTTGCAACACGGCTTCCAGTTGCGGACGGGCGTCCTTGAGCGCCCCACTGCGCGCAAGGGCGACGGCCAACTGGAGCTGGATGTCCAGATCGGCGGGGTTTTCCGCCGCCAGTTCGCGCAGTTGCGGCACCGCCTCGGGGGCGTGCCCGGTTTCGATCAGGATGCGCAGTTGATAGAGCACCGGCCGGTAGTCGTATTCGTCCTCGTTGGCGGCCTGCCGCAGCTTGGTTTGCGCCTCCTCCCAGCGTTTCGCCTGAAACAGCGCAATCCCTTCCTGCAGTGTGGGCGTCATCTCCTGGGCGATGGCCGCCCGGCGGCTGCCGGCCCCGGCCTGCCGTTGCGCCCATTTTTGCAGCGCGGCCTCCAGCACGCCGGCCTGAAAGGGCGGCTGCCCGGCGGCGCGCGCGGAAGCCCAGAGGAACGGGTCCGCCCGTTGGGCGCGCTTGAGCTGTTCCGTGCCCTCGCCGGAACTCGGTCCGGCCAACAACCCCAGCACGGCATAGGCCAGGCCGTTGGCGGGATTCTTCAGCCGCGCGATGGAGGCCTCGGTTTTCGCCGGGTAGTCTTGACGGAGGAAGTAGTGAATCTCGCCCTTCAGGGCCCGGCGGTCCGTGTCCCACGGCTCCGCCACCAGCGCCGCTTCCACATAGCGCAGCGCCGCGGTCAGGTCGCGCCGCTGGCCGGCGTCGCGCTCATGGAGCAGCGCCTGCTCCAGGCTCAGGCGGGCCATGGCCTCATAGATGCGGCCCCGCAGGGCGGGCTCGTCGGCCAGGGGTTGCAGGACCTGCACCCGCTCCGGGCGGGCCTGGGGAGCTGCGGAAGCGAGCGGTTCCGCCAGCCGGGTGTACGCGGTCTCCAGCGCCTTCCACTGGCCGGGTTGGGGCGCGGCCGGTGTGGCGGCGGCCTTCTCGTCCAGCGCCAGGGCCTTGCGCAGCGGGGTCAGCAGGCGCTCCAGCACCGCGCCCGGCGCGTCGCTGCCCAGATCGATGCGCAGCGCGGCGGCGTCCGGCGGCAGCCGATCGCCCGTGTGACTTTGGACGCGCAGGCGCACGTCGACCAGATTCAGCACGGGCTGCACGGTCACCTGCACCACGGCGTCGGCGCCCAGGCGTTCCCAGGCGTCCTGCGGCAGATCGGCCAGGGGGCCGGTGGCGAACTGGGCGCGCCACTGGCCGGCCGTCTCGCGATCCGCTACCGCGAGGGCTCCCGTGCGCAGGAGCGACTTGCTCAGCGCCTCCTGCAGCCAATCGGCCAGCCAGAACGGCTCGCCCGGCTTGCGCAGATTGTCGACGGGAAACACGAGCACACGCCGGGGACCGGCAGCGGCCGGTGACGCCGCCTTGGGGGCGGCCGGGGGCGCAACCGTTTGCGCCCCGCCCGGCAGCGCGGAAAGCCAGAGCGCGAGCAGCCCGGCGGCGAGGGCCGGCACGCGGCACACCCATCCGCCGCGCCGGGGACGTGACCGTACCGGCGCCCGCGGTGGGAAGTCGGTGGGATGATCCGGGGACATGGCGCAGCAAGATTCCGGGCGCGCCTCCGCCTGCCGCGGACGTTCCGCGGCGCTGCGCGGCTGCGCGCCCGGCCAGTCCCGGGAGGCCGTGGGACTACGATTCGGAGCGCTGTCCGATTCCGTAGGCTCCGCCGGGGTGGGTCGTGGCGCTGGTTTCGCCGGTGGACCCTCCTCCCCCCGTGTCGATGGCATCGATGCGGGACAACAGTTCGCGCAGCTTGTCCTCCAGGACGCGGCGCTCGTCCTGCAACTGCGAGCGCTCGTCGGAGAGCTGGCGGCGTTCTTCCCGCAGATCGCG
This sequence comes from bacterium, assembly GCA_041482995.1. Lineage (GTDB taxonomy): Bacteria > SAR324 > SAR324 > SAR324 > JACQKK01 > JBGPEV01. The sequence goes on from JBGPEV010000370.1 coordinate 2,927, forward strand.
GATTTCCGCCCGCAGACCATCGATGGTCTCCACGGCGGTGTTGACTCTGGATTCCAGAGCATCCAGCAAGGCTTTGGACATGGCAAAATCCCTTTTACCTTGTGGTCCATAGGGTACGAGGGGCCCCACATCCAGCAGGGCGTCCCACGGCCTTCCTGGCGTGGGAAAGCGTTCTCTATATATAACAATCCTTTGCGATGTACAACATTTCATCATGCCCACTGCGCGCCGCGCTGTGGCCGACTCCATCGGAAGCGGCACTCCTCCCCGCGGTCATTTCCGCGCCACGGTTGCGGGAATTGCACGCGCCGCCAGTGCGCCCATGCGCCCGCCGGCGGGTTCGGCAGCGGCGTCAGACTCTGTCGAAACGGTGCCGGCTGGCCGCAAGTTCACCCCGGCACGCGTTGCCCGGCGCTTCAAGGCGGCGAATGGACCCGGGCCACCGATCCATGCGTTTCACAGTCTGTGATTTGACGCGTCACCCGGATTCCCCGCGCGGCCGGAGGATCAGCCCTGTTCAATCGCGCCGTCTTGGATGCCGTTCAGGTGCCGTCATAGATATATACTTGGTTTGCCAGTTCGCGTATTATTTGCCCCGTTTCTGGCAGTACCTGTGAATGGATCGCATTTGATCGCCGGGTTCGAGATTTCGGTCGATCGGATTTCTCGGCCTGGAGGGGAGTTTGCGAAGACCGGATTGCGGCGCCGGTAACGGACAGGTCGCGGCGCAGACCCAACGCAACAAGGAGCAGCCATGAATCAGGCCAAGCCAAAGTGGAGTGCCTCGCACAGTTGGGCTTTCGTCGCTCTGCTCGCCGTGCTGATGGCGTTGGGTGCGTGCGACGAATCCAAAGCGAAAAAGGAGGCTGCGCAGCAGGCGCCTCCACCCGCATCCACTACGGCACTGCCGTTCGCCAACGGTAACGGGGTGCCGGAGTTTACCGCGGTGCCCAGCGTTGCGCCCAATCCCGTATCAGCCGGCAATCTCCTCGCGGTGACGCTCCCGGTGGACACCGACACGGGCTACGTCCTGGCCTGGGTCTACCGGTTATTCGCCGATGCGAATGGCGGGGGACCCTCCGTCGGTTTCCAGGAGGGTGCCTACCCGACCCCCGGCACTGCCGGGAACGCCTCGCTGGACGTGCCGATCGACATCGGCGCGCCTTCCGCCAGCACCTATTGGGTGCAGGCCGTAGCGTGCACGTCGTTCGCCAGTTGCAGCGTTGGAACCGGGATGATGTACAC